>NZ_JAMYRZ010000006.1:0-212009 GCF_040321675.1 Mesorhizobium sp. M0296 | reverse complement strand
GAGTAGGGGAGTAGGGGAGTAGGGGAGTAGGGGAGTAGGGGAGTAGGGGAGTAGGGGAGTAGGGAGCTAGTCGGGTGACAGTTTGCGGATCAGGAGGCGAAGAAGCTTCCCAACGCTTTCGGTACTCGCCAACAATGAAGCCGCCGTCGCCTTCGGCGCGATGCAGGTACGCTCGGCGATCAGAAGCTGAGTTTCCAGTTCCTTCAATGATCCTTGAGCGATACGGAGAAATTGTTGATAGGAACCTCGGATCTCTCTGCCATATCCCTCCGCAATGTTCGATGGCACCGAGCTTGCAGCGCGCCGCACTTGGCTGGTGAGTCCATAAAGTTCTTCCTTGGGCCATGATTTCGTCGCGCCGTAAACGGCCACAGCAAGGTCCATTGCCTGCTGCCAGACTATCAAATCCTTGTAGGAACCCGTTTTCTCAGCCATTCGTCCCTACTCCCCTACTCCCCTACTCCCCTACTCCCCTACTCCCTACTACACATTCAGCAGCAAATACTCCCTCTCCCACGGGCTGATCACTTCCATGAAGGTCTCGAATTCCGCTCGCTTGATCGCCGCATAGGTGGCGGCAAATGACTTGCCGAGCAGGGCGCAGAGTTCCTCGTCGGCCTCGAACAGGTCGACGGCTTCGAGCAGGCTGCGCGGCAGGTCGATCTGGTCCTCGTTGGCGGTCGTCAGAACCGGCGGCTCGGCCTGGATCTTGTTGGTCATGCCGATCAGCCCGCAGGCGAGCGATGCCGCCATCGCCAGATAGGGGTTGGCGTCAGAGGAGGGAATGCGGTTTTCGACGCGCCGCGCCGCCGGGTCGGAGCGGGGCACGCGGAAGGCCGTGGTGCGGTTGTCGTAGCCCCATTTGTTGTTGACCGGCGCCGAGGCCGACTGCGTCAGCCGCCGGTAGGAATTGACGTAGGGCGCAAACATCACCAGCGCGTTCGGCACATGTTTCTGCATGCCGCCGATGAAATGGAAGAAGGCCTCGGTCTCCGAGCCGTCCTCTGCCGAAAAGACGTTCTTGCCGGTCTTCTTGTCGATGATCGACTGATGGATATGCATGGCCGAACCGGGCTGCCCCTGGATCGGCTTGGCCATGAATGTGGCGTAGATTTCGTGCTTGAGCGCCGCCTCGCGGATGGTGCGCTTGAACATGAACACCTGGTCGGCGAGTTCGATCGGATCGCCGTGACGCAGATTGATTTCGAGCTGGCCGGCGCCCTCCTCGTGGATCAGCGTGTCGATCTCCAGGCCCTGGCTTTCGGAGAAATGGTAGATGTCGTCGATCAGTTCGTCGAATTCGTTGACCCCGGCGATCGAATAGCCGGCACCGCCGCCGATCGGCCGTCCCGATCGACCTACCGGCGGGGTCAGCGGATAGTCCGGATCGGGGTTCTTGCGCACCAGGTAGAACTCGATCTCGGGTGCCACGACCGGCCTCAGCCCACGCTTGTCATAGGCGGCAAGCACGCGCTTCAGCACGTTGCGCGGCGTGAACTCGACCGAGCGGCCGTCCTGGTGGACGAGGTCGCAGATAACCGCCGCGGTAGGGTCCTCCTCCCACGGCACCACCGTCAGCGTCGAGAGGTCAGGCATCAGCTTGAGGTCGCCGTCGTCCTCCGGATAATGGAAGCCGTTGCCGTCCTCCGGATAGCCGCCGGAAATCGTTGTCATGAACACCGCCGAAGGCAGCGCCAGCGAGGTGTTGGAGGTGAACTTCTTCGACGGCATCATCTTGCCGCGCGCAACCCCGGCCTGGTCGGGTGTGATGCATTCGATATCTTCGATGCCGCGCCATTCCAGCCAGGCGCTGACTTCCTTCCAGTTCTTGACGCCACGTTGGTTTTTCACGAAGGCAGGTGTGCGGGCGCGTCCTCCGCGGCTCGACGGACGGACTTCCTTTTTTGCAGGCGGCATCAATCACCAGATTTGTTGCAGATTGTGGAGTATAGCCGTTGCCGACGACGAAAGGAAAGGGGAGCCGGCTGGCGTCCGCCTCGATAACCGGGGGAACACAACGACTTCCGGATAAAACCCTCATGGTTTAGGGTCGGCATCCCGCAACGCTGCAATTAATGGGCCGCATGCAACACAGCCGCAAACTGACGACGATCGGCTTCGACGCCGATGACACGCTGTGGCAGAACGAACAGTTCTTCCGCGTGACCGAGCAGCGCTTTGCCGCACTGCTCGCCGATCACGCCGAGGAGGACCGGATTTCAGCAAGATTGCTGGAGGCCGAGAAGCGCAACCTCGCGGTCTACGGCTTCGGCATCAAGGGGTTCACGCTGTCGATGATCGAGACGGCGATCGACGTCACCAACGGCCAGGTGCGGGCCTCGACTATCGCCGAAATTCTCGCCGCGGGCCGCGAGATGCTCAGCCATCCGATCGAGCCGCTTCCGCATGCGCGCGAAACCGTGGAAAAGCTGGCCGGCGCCTACCGCCTGGTGCTGATCACCAAGGGCGACCTGTTCGACCAGGAACGCAAGCTCGCGCAATCCGGGCTGGGCGAGCTGTTTGATGCCGTCGAGATCGTCAGCGACAAGAGCGCGGCCACCTATAGCCGCATCTTCAGCCGCCACGGCGACGGCCCGGAAAAGGGCATGATGGTCGGCAACTCGCTCAAATCGGACGTCGTGCCGGCCATCGAAGCCGGCAGTTGGGGCATCCACGTTCCGCATGATCTGACCTGGGTGCTGGAACATGTCGAGCCGCCGGTCTCGGCACCACGCTTTCGCCAGATAGCCAATCTCGGTGAACTGCCGGGCTTGATCGAGCGTATCGGCGAGATTGATTGATCAGGTCGGCAGCCGAGGCATCACGGTAGGCGTCAATTGCGGCTAATTGCGATCAGCCGGTCGATCACCGGCTGCAGCCGTTCGGTGGTGATCGGCTTGACGACCACTGCATCGATGACGCTGGACAGGCCCAGGCTCTCCGGCGTGCCGGTCTTGACTGAAAGCAGGATCACCGACGGAAGCGATCTGCCTGACGCCCTTCGCAGTGCATCGATACCCGACAGCAAGGCGTCGCAGTCCCCATTCTCCGCACCGCCGTCGAGAACGACAGTCCCGGGAATCAGCGCGTGCAAGGCCTTTGCCGCGGTTTCGGGAGTTTCCGAGATCGGTTTGAGGCCGGACCGCTCCACGATTTTTGAAACCACGACGCGGTTGATCGGTGATTTTCCGACCACCAGCACCCGCGAGAAATCCGGGAGCATCCGCGTCTCCATGTCCCGGCTGACGAAAGGCAGCTGTTTTGCAGTCTCGATATCGCGATTCGCTGGGCACATGGCGGGGCAGGCCGTTGTTCAATGTTTCAATGCAGGGTTGAAACTCGAGAGGTAATTGGCGTGAGATAACTGCTCATGTCAAGCTCAAATGGCGTATCAGGAGAATATCGCAAGAAACATTAAAATTAAAATTAAGTGCTTTTCTTTGCCGTCGCCCGAAGAAGAAGCTGCCACCACAACCGGGCAGGCTCAGCTAAGTTTGGCTGTGCAGCGCGAACGCACCAACTACGCAGCCGTAGCCGGGTTGACGTAAGGTTGGACGAAGGCGAGTCAGGCCTGTCGCGAGCTTGTCGGATCGCCTCGCCGGACTACCCTTTCCTCGTCGGCTAAGCACGTCTCTTTGATCGACGGGAGATGACAATGGAACTCGTGACTCACAAGAAATTCAAAAATGGCCGGTTGATGCCATGGGGAAAGGGTACGGTCGTTACCGGCGCAAAGGGGTCTGTCTACCTTTCCGGAAACACCGCGACCGCCGAGGACTACGATCCGATCGGCAAAAGCGGCGGCGGCGCCGTTGGCGATGCGGCCGCGCAGTGGCGCGCAATTCTCACCAACATCAAATCAGATCTGGAAGAGCTTGGCAGTGCGCTCGACCATCTCATCAGGCTGACCTTCTTTGTTAAGGGGCCATTTCCCGATGGCGGCGTGCTGAGCTCTCCCAATTTTCGCCTGGACGTCCTGGACGAATTTTTTGCCGTGCACTGCCCGAAGCACTGCAGCTACAACAACCCGCCGCCCTCGCAAGTTATTGGCGTTGCAGCGCTTGCGCAGCCTGATCTTGTCATTGAAATCGTTGCATTAGCGGCTCTGCCGGATTAGGCAAAGCCGCGGCGTGCAAGGTGCGATAGCATGCGCTCAAAAGAGGCGCGGTGCTATCGAGTTTGTCTGTCGTGGCTACGCTGCGTGACGATGACCGGGATCAGCAGATCTCCCCAGTTGCCGTCGCCGCCATGGTGTCGTGCCGAGCGCACCAGCTCGACCGAGACGCCGGCCTCGACCGCCTTCATCACCGACTGATTGAGCCTGTGCAGATCGTTCGCCAGCATTCGGATGGTTGCCTGCTGGTCGACATTCATGCTGGTGGCCTGCTCTTCGGCCCGTTCCTTGACGCGGCTTATCGAAGCCATTGGTCTTCTCCCTGTGTTGCCATGACTGTTGTGTTGCCATGCCCGTTTGGGCGTTCCCTCTGTTTGTCTGCTACCCCGCTATTCCGCCGCCGGCCTGAACTGGGCGTGCTCGGTCGATCCACGCATGGCCGTGGTCGAAGACTGGCCACCGGTGATCGCCATTGAGACGGCGTCGAAATAGCCGGTGCCGACCTCGCGCTGGTGCTTGGTGGCGGTGTAGCCATTGGCTTCCGCGGCGAATTCCGCCTCCTGCAGTTCCGAATAGGCTGCCATCTGCCGCTCCTTGTAGCCGCGGGCGAGCTCGAACATGCCGAAATTGAGCTGGTGGAAACCGGCCAGCGTAATGAACTGGAACTTGTAACCCATGGCGCCGAGTTCCTTCTGGAAGTTCGCAATCGTCGCGTCATCGAGATTCTTCTTCCAGTTGAAAGACGGCGAGCAATTATAGGCAAGCAGCTTGCCTGGATGATGCTTGCGCACGCCCTCGGCAAACGTCCTGGCCTGCGCCAGATCGGGCTTGGAAGTCTCACACCAGATCAGGTCCGCATAGGGCGCATAGGCGACGGCGCGGGCGATACAGGGCTCGATGCCGTTGCTGACATGGTAGAAGCCCTCCGCGGTGCGGCCGGCGCCATAATCGACGAAGGGCCGGTCGCGTTCGTCGATGTCGGAGGTCAAGAGCTTTGCCGCTTCAGCGTCGGTGCGCGCCACGACCAGCGTCGGCGTGCCCATGACGTCGGCGGCAAGCCGCGCCGCGTTGAGGTTGCGGATGTGTGCGGCGGTCGGGATCAGTACCTTGCCGCCGAGATGGCCGCATTTCTTCTCCGAAGCCAGCTGGTCCTCGTAATGGACGCCGGCCGCACCCGCCTCGATGAACGCCTTCATGATTTCGAAGGCGTTGAGCGGCCCGCCGAAGCCGGCTTCCGCGTCGGCGACGATCGGCGCGAACCAGGTGTCGACCGACAGCCCGTTGCCTTCCGAAGTCTCGATCTGGTCGGCGCGCTGTAAGGTGCGGTTTATGCGCTTGACCAGTTCGGGCGCGGCATTTGCGGGATAAAGCGACTGGTCCGGGTACATGGCGGAAGCGGTGTTGGCATCGGCGGCGACCTGCCATCCTGACAGATAGATCGCTTTCAGCCCGGCCCGCACCTGCTGCATCGCCTGGTTGCCCGACATGGCACCCAGCGCGTTGACGAAATCCTCTTCATGGATGAGCTGCCACAGCCGGTTTGCCCCCATTTCGGCGAGACTCTGCCGGATCTGCGCCGAGCCGCGCAGCCGCTTCACGTCGTCCGGCGAATAGGGCCTTTCGATGCCATCAAAGCGGCCTTGCGGCGCCGACGGGACGAGGTTGTAAAAGTCGGTCATTGATCACTCCAGGCGGTTTTGATGCCGGTTTAGGAAGGCGTCGCAGAGGGAAAATATGTGCGCCATATGTGTGACACCATTTACACGTCGGCACGACGCAAGCGAGGTAAACCTCCTGATCAGCCATAAAATAAGGGAAAACCTGTGTTGTGTTTGACTGATGAGAGCTGTAAATCTGTCATGATTGTAAAGACAGCCATGCCATCGGCGGATGTAAATTTCTGTCAAGGAAACTCGATTGGCCGACCACAAAATCTTTGCCGGGCCGCGCATTCGTCGCATCCGCAACGCCAAGGGGCTGACCCAGACGGCGATGGCCGAAGGGCTCGGCATCTCGCCGTCCTATCTCAATCTCATCGAGCGCAACCAGCGGCCGCTGACGGTGCAACTGATCCTGAGGCTGGCAACCGTCTACAAGGTCGACCCACATGAATTGCAGGGCGAGGCGAGGGGGTCGGTCGCCGATTTGAAGGAAGTGTTTTCAGATCCGCTGCTGGCCGGCGAACTGCCGGGCGACCAGGAACTCATCGAGCTTGCCGAGGCGGCGCCAAACGCTTCCGCCGCTGTCATAAAGCTGTTTCGCGCCTATCGCGAGCAGGCCGAGCGATTGTCAGATATCAACGAGCTGCTCGCGCGTGAGGGCAAGGCCACCGCCCTCTCCGGTGCCAGGCTGCCGATCGACGAGGTGCATGAGATTTTCGAACGCCGGCCGAACCATTTTGCCGCGCTCGAAGAGGAAGCCGAGGCATTCACGTCGGTGCTCGATCCCGGCGACGATCTGTTCAGTGCGTTGAAGGCTTGGCTGCGGCGTGAATTCGGCATCGTCGTCAAGGTACTGCCGGTCGCCACGATGCCCAACTGGCGCCGTCGCTATGACCGTCACTCGCAACGCCTGTTCCTGTCCGAGCGGCTGTCGCCATTCGATCAACTGCGCGAGGTGGCGATGGAGGCCTGCCTGATCCGCATGAGCGTCGCTGTCGCTGCCGAGATCCAGGTGCTGAAGCTGACCACGGACGAAGCCCGCCGGCTGGCGCGTTTCGAGCTCGGCCGCTATGCCGCGCACGCTCTGATGATGCCTTATCAACCTTTTCGCGCCGCTGCGGTCCGTGCCCGCTATGACATCGACATGTTGCGGTCGCGCTTCGGCGTCTCTTTCGAGCAGGCGGCGAACCGGCTGACCACGCTGCAGCGGCCGGGTGCGTCGGGTGTGCCGTTCTTCATGCTCGAGGTCGACAGTGCCGGCAATCGGTTCCGCAAGGCGGGCAGCCATGGCTTTCCGCAAAGCCGCTTCGGCGGCGGCTGTCCGAAGCTGCCGGTCCATGCCGCCTTCGCCCAGCCCGGCCAGATCCTGGTCGAGGCAGTGGAAATGCCCGACGGTGCGGCGTTCCTCTGCATGGCCCGCACGCTCGAAGGGCCGCAGGGCTCGTTTGCCGAGCGCCCGCGGCGCACGGCGCTGTTGCTCGGCTGCGACATCGGTTTTCGCGACGAGGTCGTCTATGGAGCGGCATTGCCGGGGCCGGCCGCCATCGGCAAGACCGGACAGAGCGCCGCTGCGCTGGCGACGCCGGTCGGCCCTGCCTGCCGGCTGTGCGAACGCATCGGCTGCCTCACCCGCGCCGAGCCACCCGTTACACGTCCGCTCGGCCTCGACGAGATGGTCACGGGACTGTCGGCGTTCGATTTCCAGTGATTCGGCTCCAGCAATATTGCGGCTGAATCTTCGACCAAAGGACCTCATCTGTTCCTGCGGCGGCAACCAGTAAGCTGGTTCGCGGTTGCCGGCCAAAATATTGGTTCAGCCAAAATATTGATTCAGCCGAATATTGATTCAGCATTGACGGTAGGTATCAAAAAAAAGAACTGCGCAACGGTCGGGGGATCAATCATGGGCAGGACAGTTTTTTGGCTTGGCTTGGCGCTCGCGTTTTCGGCCGATCCCGCATTGGCTGAAAAGTCCTCGGATTTCTTCAATTCCTATCAACACTACAATGATGCCGGCAAGGCGTTCCAGGACAAGATCGATCCGAAGACCGGCGCGATAAATCTTGCCAAAGGCATCCATCTCGACCTCAAGGACAAGTTCTATTTTCTGGACAAGAAGGACACGCTCTCCGTCCTCACCGAAGCCTGGGGCAATCCGCCCGACTCTGGTTCCGATGCCCTCGGCATGATCTTTCCAGTCTCCCATGATCCCATTGCCGACAACAATTGGGGGATAGAGCTGCGCTGGGAAAAGATCGGTTACGTCGACGACAGCGACGCCGCGTCCATCGATTACAATGAACTGCTGCGCAACATGCAGTCAGACACTCTGTCCGGCAACGATCAGAGGGTAAAGGATGGCTATGCGCCCATTACGCTGATCGGCTGGGCGTCGCCGCCGGTTTATGACGCGGCCCACAAGCGCCTGCACTGGGCCAAGGAGCTGCAATTTGGCAACGATGCCGCCCATACGCTCAACTACGACGTCCGTTTCCTTGGCAGGGAGGGCGTCTTCGTGATGAGCTATATCGCGACGGTGGAACAACTGCCGGAGATAAGGCAAAGCCTGGATGAAGTGCTTGGCCTCGCGGACTTCAATACCGGCAAGACATACGCCGATTTCGTGCCTGGCGTCGATACGGTTGCGGCGATTGGCGTCGGTGGCCTGATTGCCGGCAAGCTGGCGGCGAAAGCAGGTTTTCTGCTCGTGGCGCTGATCGCGCTGAAAAAGTTTGGCCTGCTCCTGCTGATTCCGCTGGCCGGTCTCTGGCGTTTTATCCGCGGCAACAAGAGCACCTCGTAACGCATCATCGACAGGTCGCCTCGGATCATCGCCGGGCGAGGGGCGAGGCGCCCTCATCAGTGCGCCAAACGGAACATCGAACTGGATCACGCCCGGCCTTCTGCTTTGCGTTACGCGAATTAGGCACGTCTCTGTCGTCCATTGCACATCGTGCTGCTCCGAATTCGCCGACAGTCGTACCCATGACCGATACCGCATCATCTCCGGTTGCCGCTTCGCCGATCGTGTCGCCGCAAGGGGAACGCGTTGGCTTCCTGCTGGTATTCCTGTCGGCGTTGATGTGGAGCTTCGGCGGCAGCATTGCGCGCTTCATCGACAACGCCGACAGCTGGACGGTGGTGTTCTGGCGCTCGGTCTGGGCCGCCGCCTTCCTGCTCTGCTTCATGGTCTGGCGCGACGGCTGGCGTGGCACGCTGAAGCTGTTTCGCGGCATGGGCCTGGCCGGCCTTGCGGTGGCGTTCTGCTTCGCCACGGCGTCGACCTCTTTCGTCGTGGCGCTTGCCTATACCACCGTCGCCAACATCCTGTTGATGCAGGCCGGCGTGCCGCTTCTGGCAGCGCTGTTTGCCTGGGCGCTGTTTCGCGAACGGGTGGCGGTGGCGACCTGGGTGGCGATCGCCGCCGTCATTGCCGGCGTCGCCATCATGGTGTCGGAATCGCTCGATGGCGCGGTGTCGCCGATCGGCGACGGGCTGGCGCTGCTCATCGCTGTCATGTTCTCGATCGCCACCGTCATCACGCGCCGCTTTGCCCATGTGCGCATGACGCCGGCGACCTGCCTCGGCACGATGCTGGCGGCCGCCTTTGCGGCATCGAAGGCGTCGGCGCTGGGCGTCTCCAGCCACGATATGGGCTTCCTCTTTGCCTTTGGCGTGATCAATCTGGGACTCGGTCTCGCCTTCTTCGCCACCGGAGCCCGGCTTGTTCCGGCCGCCGTCGCGGCGCTGCTCGGCACGTTCGAACCGATCCTTGGCCCGATCTGGGTCTGGCTCATCCATTCCGAGGTGCCGTCGGCGCGCACCATCGTCGGCGGTGCGGTCGTGGTCACCGCGCTGCTCGTCCATATCGGGCTCGAGTTCAAGCGCCAGACGCGGCCCGCGCGAGCGGGCGTCACCGGTGTGCCGTCACCTAATTGATGCAGTGCGCGCGTCAAAGCGAGATGAACCATTGACAACGTCGCAGCCGCGCGGGCAGGCTGCGATCACGGCAACAACAAGACAGGCGTATCTTGCCAAGTCTCCATGCCGGCCGCATCGAGGCCGGACAATATCGTCGTCTCCCTGCCCGCGTCGTAGCGAAAGCTTCCGACGGCGTCGGAACACCACCAACGCCACGCCAGGTCTTCGCTGTCGGCTCGCCGCCGAACGATAATGACGCCGGCAATTCGCGCTTGTCGCCCGCCTGCAAGCCCAATACCTTGAAGCAAATGCCCAGCCGCGCGGACGCCGCGACGAGCTGGCGACGGAACACTCATCAAAGGAGAATAGCATGACCCGCAAAGCGCTCTGGCTTTCGGCGACTTCGGCGTTTCTGGCAGTTTTCACCTTGGGCGCGAATGCCGAGGATCGCGTCGTCAACGTCTTCAACTGGTCGGACTATATCGACAGTTCGATCATCGACGACTTCACCAAGGAAACCGGCATCAAGGTCGTCTACGACACTTTCGATTCCAACGAGATCCTGGAAACGAAACTGCTCGCCGGCGGCAGCGGCTACGATGTCGTCGTGCCCAGCGGCAATTTCCTTGCACGCCAGATCCAGGCGGGTGTGTTCCAGAAGCTCGACAAATCGAAACTGCCGAACATTTCAAATATGTGGGACACGGTCATGGAACGGACCGCCAAATATGATCCCGGCAACGAATATTCGATCAACTACATGTGGGGTACGGTCGGCATCGGCTACAACATCAAGAAGGTGCAGGCAGCGCTCGGCACCGACAAGATCGACAGCTGGGACGTGTTCTTCAATCCCGAAAGCCTGGCCAAATTGAAGGACTGCGGCGTCTATGTGCTGGATTCGCCGGCCGACATCATACCGGCGGCACTGAAATATCTGGGCCTCGATCCGAACAGCACGTCGCCCGATGAGATTGCCAAGGCCGAAGACACCTTGCTGAAGGTCCGGCCCTATATCCGCAAGTTCCACTCGTCCGAATACATCAACGCCCTTGCCAATGGCGACATCTGCCTGGCGGTCGGCTGGTCGGGTGACGTCTTCCAGGCCCGCAACCGCGCCGACGAAGCCAAGCAGGGCGTCGAGATCGGCTACTCCGTGCCGAAGGAAGGTGCCCAGATGTGGTTCGACCAGATGGCGATCCCGGCCGATGCGCCGCATGTCGCCGAAGCGCATGAGTTCCTGAACTACATGATGAAGCCCGAAGTGATCGCCAAATCGTCGAACTATGTGCTCTATGCCAACGGCAACAAGGCTTCGCAGCAGTTCATCGACAAGGCGATCCTGGAAGATCCGGCGATCTATCCGGATGCAGCCACCTTGCAGAAGCTCTACACCGTATCGCCTTACGATCCCAAGACCCAGCGCATCATCACCCGCACCTGGACCAAGATCGTCACCGGCCAATAGCAATCTGACCAGGCCCCGGCAGCCGTTGCCGGGGCCGCTTTCTCATGGGGCAAGCAGCAGGACGGAGTGGGACATGAAATCGCTTGGCAGCATCCGCAGGGATTTTGCGCCATGGAACGATCCGAACGCCAAGCCATACATCCAGTTCGACAACGTCACCAAGAAATTCGGTGAGTTCACAGCGGTCAACAACCTGTCGCTGACCATTTTCGAACGCGAATTCTTTGCCTTGCTGGGGGCCTCAGGCTGCGGGAAATCGACGCTGCTTAGGATGCTTGCCGGCTTCGAGGAGCCGACCGCCGGCCGCATCCTGCTCGACGGCCAGGATCTGCGCGGCATTCCGCCCTACCGGCGGCCGGTCAACATGATGTTCCAGTCCTACGCCTTGTTTCCGCACATGACGGTCGAGAACAACATCGCCTTCGGCCTCAAGCAGGAAGGCATGGCCAAGGCCGACATCGACAAGCGCGTCGCCGAGATGCTGAAGCTGGTCAAGCTCGAGCAGTTCGCCAAGCGCAAACCGCACCAATTGTCGGGTGGCCAGCGCCAGCGCGTCGCGCTCGCGCGCTCGGTGGCCAAGCGGCCGAAAGTCCTGCTGCTCGACGAGCCGCTTGGTGCGCTGGACAAGAAGCTGCGCGAGGAAACCCAGTTCGAGCTGATGGACCTGCAGCAGAACCTCGGCCTCACCTTCGTCGTCGTCACCCATGATCAGGAAGAGGCGATGACGATGGCCGACCGCATCGCCATCATCGACAAGGGCGAGGTGATGCAGGTGGCGACGCCGGCCGAGGTCTACGAGGCGCCGGGTTCCCGCTTCGTCGCCGGCTTCGTCGGCAATGTGAATATGTTCGACGGCAAGATCGCGGCTGGCGAGGCCGGCAGCGCGAGCATCGATGCCGGCAACGGCATCACCATCCGGACCGAAAATGCCGGCAGTGCCGCGGCCGGGACATCCGTCACCTTCGCCATCAGGCCGGAGAAGATCAAGGTGTCCTCCACGAAACCGGCCGGTGCCGTCAACGCCATCGAGGGCGAGGTCTACGACATAGCCTATCTCGGCGACATGACCGTCTATCACGTCAGGCTGGACGACGGTCAGGTGGTGCGGGCAAGCACCATGAACGCGGCACGCCTCACCGAGGACCCATTGACCTGGAACGACCGCGCCTGGGTTTCTTTCCGCCCCGACGCCGGCGTCGTCCTGACGCGGTAGGGACTGATCATGTCCGCTGTCACCGCCGCAACAAGCTCTCCGGCAAGCGCTGCCGGCAAATCCGCCTTGGTCAGGCTGGGAGCGGCCTTCGTTAGCCGGCTCGTCATCATCATCCCCTACCTCTGGCTGCTGTTCTTCTTTCTCGTCCCTTTCATCATCGTCTTCAAGATTTCGCTGTCGCAGACGGCGATCGCCATGCCGCCCTACACGCCGGTGCTTGATTTCCGCAGCGGCATTTCCGGGTTTATTTCGGAATTCGGCGCACTGAATTTCGACAACTATACCTGGCTGACGCAGGATGCGCTTTACTTCAATGCCTATGTGACGAGCGTCATCGTCGCCGCCATCTCGACGGTCCTGACATTGCTGGTCGGCTATCCCGTAGCCTATGGCATGGCGCGCGCCCCAGCGACGATTCGCCCGACCTTGCTGATGCTGGTGATCCTGCCGTTCTGGACCTCGTTCCTGATCCGTGTCTACGCCTGGATCGGCATCCTCAAGCCCGAGGGCCTGCTCAACCAGCTGCTGCTCGCCACCGGCATCATCAGCCAACCGCTGATCATCCTCAACACCTATACGGCGATCTTCATCGGCATCGTCTACTCCTATCTGCCGTTCATGGTGCTGCCGCTCTATTCGTCCTTGGAGAAGATGGACCATTCTCTGATCGAGGCCGCCAAGGATCTCGGCTGTCCGCCGACCAGCGCCTTTTGGAAGATCACCTTCCCCCTGTCGCTGCCCGGCGTCATCGCCGGCTGCCTGCTGGTGTTCATTCCCGCCGTCGGCGAGTTCGTCATTCCCGACCTGCTCGGCGGCTCGCAGACGCTGATGATCGGCAGAACGCTGTGGAACGAGTTCTTCGCCAACCGTGACTGGCCGGTGTCCTCCGCCGTCGCCGTCATCTTGCTGCTGCTGCTGATCGTGCCGATCATGCTCTTCCAGCGAGCCCAGGCGCGCGCCCAGGAGCAGGACCAATGAACGCGACCTGGAGCCGCTTCAACATCATTTCGATCGTGCTCGGCTTTGCCTTTCTTTACCTGCCGATCGTCCTGCTCGTCGTGTTCTCTTTCAACGAATCGAAGCTGGTCACCGTCTGGGGTGGCTTCTCGACGAAATGGTACGTGTCGCTGTTCCACAACCGGGGTCTGATGGACGCCACCTGGGTGACGGCCCGCGTCGGCGTCATCTCGGCAAGCGTGGCGACCGTGCTCGGCACGCTGGCGGCGCTCACCTTGACACGCTACACGCGCTTTCGCGGCCGGCTTCTGTTTTCCGGCATGGTGTTTGCGCCGCTGGTCATGCCGGAAGTCATCACCGGCCTGTCGCTGCTGCTGCTCTTCGTCGCCGTCGGCCTTGACCGCGGCTTTCTGACGGTGACGCTTGCCCACACCACGCTAACCATGTGCTTCGTTGCGGTGGTGGTTCAGTCGCGCCTGATCACTTTTGATCGTTCGCTGGAAGAGGCCGCGATGGACCTCGGTGCGCCACCGGTGAAGACCTTCTTCCAGATCACGCTGCCGGTTATCATGCCGGCTATCGTCTCCGGCTGGATGCTGGCCTTCACGCTGTCGCTCGATGATTTGGTTATTGCCAGCTTCACCTCGGGACCCGGCGCCACGACGCTGCCGATGAAGATCTACAGCCAGGTCCGCCTTGGCGTGACGCCGGAAATCAACGCAGCGTGCACCATCCTGATCGCGGTCGTCGCGGTTGGCGTGATCATCGCTTCGCTCGCAAACAAACGCCGCGAGGTGCAGCGCCAGCGCGACGAGCGGGCGGCGCAGCGAGGTTGAAGGCTCGCTACTCTCCCGAAACGCCGCGGCTTATCGGCGAGATGAACGGCGTGCTCCACGTGCCGCCGACGAAGAACGACGACTGCTTGGGCGCCTGGCCGTTCGTCTGCGTGGCAGCCTGGCTCGGCTGGACGATGCCGCCGGACAGCGCCAGCCCGCGTCCGGCATAGGATGCGATGCCGGAAAGCCAGATCTTGTATTGCGCGGAATTCACCTCGGCCTTGTCGATACGCGCCACGCCGTTCGAAACGCTCGCCTTGAGTTCGGCCCCGTCGATCGGCAGCGTTCCGTCCGAGACGTCGTCCAGCGCGAAGAATCCGCCCTGTTCGGTGTGCTTAAGGAACGCCGGCAGGTTAAGCCGGCTCAGCGCACCCGCGCCGAACGTCGCGGACAGCGAGCCATTGGCGTTTTCGAAAATCGAGTCCCAGGTTCTGCCAGGCCCTTTGAGGATGACCGAAACGGTTCCAGTGCCGATCGGCACCAGCCGCGTCATCCCGGCCGCGGTGCCGAAAGCGCCGCCGTCGATATCGGAAGCAAGCAGCCGGATCTCGACTTCCGTGCCGGCGGGCTTGCGGTCGAAACGGACGCTGCTCTGGACGTTGCCGCCAAAGGCGGATGCATCCGAGATGTCGAAGACGGCAAGGCCGTTCTTGACCTGGGCAGTGGCAGCGACGTCGGCAAGCTGGATGGCGCCGGCGGTGGCATGCGCCGCCGACAGCCTGAGATCGAGATTGATCCGGTCGGCGAAGCTTGTGTCGATCTCGCCCGGGCCGGTGCCGCCGGCGGATGGTACCGGCGTAAAGGCGGAGAGAAATGATCTGAGGTCGAGCGTATCGAAGGCAAGTGTGCCGGAGATCACCGGCAGTGCCTCACCATAGGTGAAGTCCAGCGCACCCATTCCCGGGTTGTTGTCGAGGGTCAGGGCCGTGTTTTCAAATTTGACGCGCCCGGCCGTCGCCGTGATCTTGCTTGAAACGGAGATCGAGCCGATTGCGGCACCGGGCGCGATGCCGGCCTGCGACCATTCGAGCACGCGTCGCAGCGAAGGTGCGGCGAATTTTGCCTGGCCGTCGAAATAGCCGTTCTCCGACATGCTGGCGCGGCCGTCGAACGAAAAACTGGCCGGTGCCGCCTTGAAGGAAAATGTGGCCGGTGCTGTGCCGCCACCAAACAGCACGAGCGGGCTCGGCGATGCGGCGTCGATGACAACACTTTCGCCGCGCCATATCCCGGTCGCCGACAGCGTCGCATTGCTGTTCATCGCGGCCCAGTTCGCCTGGCCGCTCAGGCTGCTCAATATCTCCTGGTCCTTGCCGCCGATGGCAGCCACTACGCGGCCGTCCCTGAACTCGACTGTGCCGAACGGATCTGTCGGCAGCTTGCCGAGATCCGGCTTGGCGGGATTTGTGTTGATCACCGCGCGGGCAGCATCGATCGAACGCGTAATGCGCCCGCCACTGGGAATCGCAGGCAGGAAAAACCCGCTCGCGGTACGCTGAACCCGGATCGTCGGTCGTACCAGCCGCGCCGTCGAAAACACCACATCGCCACGCAGCGCCGCCATCGCTGAGAGGTCGACCTCGACCCGTTCGGCCTCGACAACGGGCGGCGCATCCGTCTCTGTCCATTGCGACAGCGTCACGTCGCTCAGGATCGCCCGGAAATTCGGCCAGACCTCGATACGCGGCGCGCCGTCGATGGTGACCCGGAAACCGCTCCACGCGCTCATTTCCCACGCGATACGGTCGCGTACGATGCGGGTCGAGGCGATCAACGGCAAGGCTGCGACAACCAGCGCGATGACGATGACGGCTGCGCCGATCGCCCATATTCCGCGTCGGATCAAAGGTGATGGCATATCGCCCCGTATGCTTCCATTCCGACAAAATCGCCCGACGGGTGTAACCGACGGCTGACGCATTTCAAGTCTTTATGGCCCGGCGATGGCATTTGCGCACACCCTGACCGGCGCGGTCCAACAAAATCTTGCTCTGCTGTATCGCGATATGCATAAGCGATGCCAATGCATGTCGCCCAAAAGTGCGCAGCGGTTTTGGGATAAACGACATGCATAAAGACAAAAGTTTAAAGCGCGTCGCGTGAATCTCTTCGAACGTGACGTGCTTTAAGGAGGAACAATGGTGGCTGACGACGCACCGCTCTGGATCCCGACGCAAGAGCAGATCGACGCAGCGCCGATGACCGCCTTCATGAACGCCGCGGCGAGCATAGCCGGCGAGGCTTTCTCCTCCTATACCGACCTGCATCGCTGGTCGATCGATCACCGCGAGACCTTCTGGAGCCTGGTCTGGGACTTTTGTGGCATCGTCGGCGACAAGGGCGAACGCGTGCTGGTCGATGGCGACAAGATGCCCGGCGCGACCTTCTTCCCTGAGGCGAAGCTGAACTTCGCCGAGAATCTCCTCAAGAAAACCGGGCTTGGCGACGCAATCGTCTTTCGCGGCGAGGACAAGGTCGAGCGGCGGCTGTCCTGGAACGAGCTGCATGCGCTGACCTCGCGCCTGCAGCAGCTTTTCCTGTCGCTCAAGGTGAAGAAGGGCGACCGCATCGCCGCGATGATGCCCAACATGCCGGAGACCGTTGCTGCGATGCTGGCGGCCGCCTCGATCGGCGCGGTCTGGTCGTCCTGCTCCCCAGATTTCGGCGAGCAGGGGGTCCTCGACCGATTCGGCCAGATCGAGCCTGTCATATTCATCGCACCGGACGGCTACTGGTACAATGGCAAGGCTATCGAAGTCGCCGACAAGATCGCGGCCGTGGCGGGCAAGCTCGCCACCGTCCGCAAAGTTCTCATTGTCGATTATCTCGGCACCTCGCTCGACGTCGCCGCGACCATCGGCAAGGCGGCTGCGCTGGAAGAGGCGCTGTCACCCTTTGCCGCAAGGCCTGTCGCCTACGAAAGGCTGCCGTTTTCGCATCCGCTGTACATCCTGTTTTCATCGGGCACGACCGGCATTCCCAAATGCATTGTCCATTCGGCCGGCGGAACGCTGATCCAGCACGTCAAGGAAGAACGGCTGCATGCCGGCCTGCTCGACGGCGACCGCTTCTTCTACTTCACCACCTGCGGTTGGATGATGTGGAACTGGCTGGTGTCGGGCCTGGCATCGGGCGCAACCTTGCTGCTCTACGACGGCTCGCCGTTCTACCCGGACGGCAATGCGCTGTTCGACTTCGCCGATGCCGAAAAGATGACCTATTTCGGCACCTCGGCCAAATTCATCGATTCCGTGCGCAAGGCCGGCCTGAAGCCGATCCGCACGCATGATCTTTCCAGCGTGCGCACCATCTCATCGACCGGCTCGCCGCTATCGCCGGAAGATTTCCGCTTCGTCTATGAAGGCATCAAGAAGGACGTGCATCTGGCTTCGATTTCCGGCGGCACCGATATCGTCTCCTGCTTCGTGCTCGGCGTGCCGATCGAACCGGTATGGACCGGCGAGATCCAAGGGCCCGGGCTCGGCCTTGCCGTCGATGTCTGGGACGACGACGGCCGCCCGCTCCGCCAGGAGAAGGGCGAGCTCGTCTGCACCAAGGCGTTTCCGGCGATGCCGATCGGCTTCTGGAACGACCCTGACGGCAGGAAATACAAAGCCGCCTATTTCGAACGTTTCGACGATGTCTGGTGCCACGGCGATTTCGCCGAATGGACCGTCCATGGCGGCCTGATCATCCATGGCCGTTCCGACGCCACGCTCAATCCGGGCGGTGTCAGGATCGGCACGGCGGAGATCTACAATCAGGTCGAGCAGATGCCGGAAATCCTCGAAGCGCTGTGCATCGGCCAGGATTTCGACAATGACGTGCGTGTCGTGCTGTTCGTGCGGCTGGCGGCCGGCGTTGAGCTCGACGCCGAGCTGGAAAAACGCATCCGCGCGAAAATCCGCACCGGGGCGAGCCCGCGCCACGTGCCGGCCAAGATCGTCGCCGTCAGTGATATTCCGCGAACCAAATCGGGCAAGATCACCGAGCTCGCGGTACGCGACATGGTGCACGGCCGCGCCATCAAGAACAAGGAAGCGCTCGCCAATCCCGAAGCGCTCGAGCTGTTCCGCAACCTGCCGCAGCTTGCCGACTGACCCCGGGATCCAAGGTGGGAGCCGTTTTGAGGTCTCAGGTATCGTTAACAAATTATCTCTTCGGAATTTACCTAGATTTCATGAGTGGTACACATTGGTAAATTTTCCGGCGTGCCGGTAAGGATTTGTTAAGGCCCGGCATCAATAGTCGTGCGTAACTTGAGGGAGAAATCCCGTTCCTCTTAGCCCCGAGAGGATCTGATTCGCTCAAGCCCCGTTGTGACAGCAATCCTATTATTCAAGGCGTCCCGTTGGACGCCTTTTTTCTTTGCGCAACCATAGCTAACCGGCGAGCACGCGGGTCGAGGGAAAGGCGACTTCGACCAGGGTTCCCTCGCCGGGCGTCGAGTTGATGGTGAACCGGGCCCGGTTCGCTTCGACCATCGCCTTGGTCAGCGGCAGCCCAAGACCCGTGCCGTCGCCACGGCCGCGCTTCAGCGCATTGATCTGCTTGAACGGCTTCAGCGCCTGCTCGATCTCGGACTGGCTCATGCCGATGCCGGTATCGCGAACGCGCATGACGACATCGCCGGAGATCTCGTAAGCCGTCGACACGATCACCTGGCCGCCGGCCTGCGTGTAGCGGACGGCGTTCGACAGGATGTTGAGCGCGATCTGCCGCACGCTGCGCAGATCGGCCACCACTTCCGGCAGCCGCGAGGCGAAGCTGGAGCGGATGATGACGCGTTCCCGGTTGGCTTGCGGCTGCATCATCGCCACGGTTTCGGCCAGCGTGTCGTTAAGCGACACCGCCTCATAGGCCATCTCCTGCTGGCCGGCCTCGATTTTCGAAATGTCGAGCAGGTCGTTGACCAGATCGAGCACGTGGTTGCCCGAACGGTTGATGTCGCGCAGATAGTCGCGATAGCGGTCATTGGCCACCGGCCCGAATTTCTCGTCGACCATCAGCTCGGAAAAGCCGATTATGGCGTTGAGCGGCGTGCGGATCTCGTGGCTGATGCGAGCCAGAAAATCGGTCTTCTGCGACGAGGCGCGTTCGGCGACCGCCCGCGCCTGGGTCAAGTCCTCTTCGGCCCGCTTCCACTGGGTGATATCGCGCACCACCGCACAGAAGCCGCTGTCGTTGGGCAGCCTGCCGATGGTCATGAACAGCGGAATGAAACGCCCCTGCGCCTCGCGCCCGATCACCTCGCGGCCATCGTTCATCACGCTTGCAACGCCGGGCTCCGACAACCCCTCGAGATAGTCACGCGCCGCGCGCTGGCTTTCGATCGCAAACAGCGAGACGAACGGTTTGCCGGTCACCTCGTCGCTGTCGAAGCCGAACAGCGCTTCCGCCGGACGGCTAATTGAACGGATCGTTCCGTTACGGCCGATCAGCACGACGCCGTCGGTGGCGGTGTCGATGATAGTGCGCATTTCGGCAATGCGTGCCTTGAGCTCGGAAACATCCGGCTGCGTTTGGTCTTCGGCGGCGCCATGTGGAATGGCTGCTGCCTCGTCGTCGCCGGAACGACGTACGACCAGCATCAGCGCCTTGCCGTTTCCCCAGGGTACGGAGCGTAAAATCGCATCGATCGGAAACTCCTGACCGTCGCGCGTTTTCAGCCGCAGAGCGCGGTCGCCGCCGTCCGAACTGCCGTCGTCGGCATAATGGTCGGCAAACAGCGCGCCGAGCCCGCCGGCCTCGTCCAGGGCATTGAGCGTCGCATAGCCGGTCAAGCCGAGGAATTCGTCGTTCGCGTAGTGCAGTTGATCGCCGGAATGGATAAGCACCGGCACTGGCAGCTTGCCCAGGATCGAGGTATCCGGCCCCTTGTTGTCCTCTCCGGCAAACGCCGACGGCACGAAGCCGTCGAGCTTGAGCGGTGGTGCCTGCGGCCGCTCGACGGGCGGCACCTGGCCGGCAGCGTCGGCTGCGGCTGCGCTGTCCTCGGACCAATCCTCGCTGTCCTCGGCGTCACGGAAATCTTCGGCCGTCATGCTATCGTCGTCGCCATCCCGCGGCGCTTCGGCGACGATCGTTCGACGGTTCGTGCTGGGCTCAACGCCTTCCCGCGCTTCATCGCTGGGTTCGCGGTCGGCATAGTCGAGCAGCGATCCGGAAACAGGGCGTGTGACGGGTTCGCCGGCTTGCGCCTCTGCTACCGCCTCATCCGGCTGCTCGCCGTCGAGCCGGGCAAGATCCTTCTGGTCTTCGGTATCGGCCTCGGGCGGTTCGGCGGCAGCCGCCCCGCTTTCCGGACCTGGTTCCGGCATCTCACCCTTGTCCGCCAGCCCGGCTTCTTTCAGCTTTGGCTCGTCGGCCTTGCCGGCTGCCTCGACTTTCTCAACCGGCTTCTGCTTTCCGGCGCTGGGCTGTTCTTCGGCCGGGGTGCTGTCCTTCTTGAGACGCTCGCCAATCTCGCGAAACGCGCTGCGTTCCAGCGTCGACAGGCCCTTGTCGTTGGCCGGCTGCCGGTGCTCGGCCAGCCGGATCACCTTGTCGGCAAAGCGCCGCTCGGGTTTTGGCACGATGGTCAATGCCGGCACTTCGCCCCTGAACGGATCGGCGGATTTAGGTGTCTCGGGGAGAGGTTCGACGGCTTTCGGCCCGATGGTCGCGGCAGGTTTCTCCTCGGCGACAAGGGCCATGCCGACGGCATCCGGATCGACCACCGCATCGCCGCTCCTGGCCACGCCGAAACCGCGAAAACCTTCGAAAACGCGGCTGCGGCTGTAAACCGGGAGCGCCGCCAGATCGACGGGTATCTTCAGATCGGTGCCGGCGACCGGCCACAGCACGGAGCGGCCGGACCAGGTGTCGCGCCGTTCGAGCAGGCCGGCAATCTCGCCAGAAGCATCGAGGCCATAGGCGGCCGAAACGTCCTCGAAGCGGCGGCCGATCACGTCGGCGGCAGGCTTGCCGACGAGCTCGGCAAATTCCGGCGAAAGGGCGCTGAAATGGCCCTCCGCGTCGGTACGCCAGACGAAACGCATGGGCGCGGCGGTGCGATCGATCGCCGAAGCGCTGTGTTCGGCCGGCGAGGCGGCTTTGGTGGCCTTTGCGGCGCTTTCCGGCGAAGTATCCGCGCCGGCCTGCGAAGCGTCCGGGCTGGTCTCGACTTTGCCGGACGCAGCTGCCCCGGGCGGGACCTGCGCGTCGTCGCCGGCATTGAAGTACCAATGGTCATGCTGCGTCGGCGTTTCGCCAACCGTGCGGTGATCGTCGGCCGCGTCGGCAGGTTCGTGCTCCGCCGATGCCGAGGTGCCTTGCATCGCTGCAAGGTCGATCTCCGCCGCGCCGGTGCTGGCGATCAGCTGCTCGTTGTCCTGGTCCGTTGGCTGGGGAAGATCGCCACCGCTCGGTGCCGCTGCCGCCTCGGTTTCCCCGCCGGCGCGCTCGCCATCGGGGGCCTCGCCGTCAAGCCGGTCCTCGTCGATCACCACCAGCAGGTGCCGCTCGTCCGTCAGCCGGGCAAGGCCCGCGGGATAGGAGCTGGACCCACCCGGAACTAGGCGCTTGACGATGCGGTCGCTCTCGTTCGCCACGTCGGCGACAAGCGCGGCCAGCGTCTCAGGCCGGATGCCGAGCGCCGAAAAGCCGTCCGATGCGGCGTCGATATTGCCCTTGGCATCGACAAAGGCGATGTAGTGGCCGTCTTCCGTAAAGCCACCGATGGCGCGGTCGGCGATCTCGGCGGCGCTGCGCGAGCCGGTCTGCGCCGCCGGCAGCGCCAGCATGATTGCTTCCTCGCCATCGGGCATGGTCACCGCGCTGGCCAGGAAGCCGACGGCGCGGCTGGTCAGGCCGGTCGCCAGCCGGACCGTGATGGCACGGTCGCGGCCGATCTGCGGAAAACCGCTGGTTGCCATGATCTGGCGCCGGGCGATCAGCGGCAACCCTGCCGAGGCGCCGATGATAGCGCCGATGTCCGGATAGCCGAATACCGCCGCGCCGGGCCCGTTGGCCCAGATCACCTGCTCGAGATCTGCCGACAGAATGGCGATCGCGTCGCCTGCGGCGAAGCGCAGGCGGACGGCGTCGAGCACGGCGACGTCAAGGAAGGAGTAGTTTTCAGCCGGCATGCGCTTGGCGACCCTCACAGAGCGGGCAATTTGCGGTTAACGCTTTGTTAATAAAAGCCGACGGCGTGAAGGTCCACAAGTCATAGCGTGCAACCAGCGGAATCTCTAGGCGCGTGGTTAACGCCGCGAACCAAATATTTTATGGTGCGATGCAACAAACATGTTGCAATGCACAAAATTTGCCTTTATATTGCCATGATAGATGAACGAGACGGCATTTTGTCAAAGCCGCTGCCGCTGAAAAGGATGGAAAATGTCCAGGACCAAGACCGCTGAAACGATCGAAAACGTTGAATTCCCGAGCTTCGACGCTTCGAAGGCCACCGACCAGATCCGTGCCTTCGCCGAAAAGGGCGTTGAGCAGTCGAAAGAGGCCTATGCCAAGCTGAAGACCGGCGCCGAGGAGACCCAGAAGGCTCTGGAGTCGACCTACGAGACCGCCAAGACCGTTTCCAGCGACCTGTCGCTCAAGACCATCGCCGCCTTGCGTGCCAATGCCGAAGCCGGCTTCTCGCATTTCGAAGCCCTGATCGGCGCCAAGTCGCTGTCGGAAGTCGTCGAGCTGCAGACAGCATTCGTGCGCAAACAGGTCGAATTGACCGTCGAGCAGGCCAAGGACTTCCAGGCGGTTGCTGCCAAGGCGGCCGAGGACGTATCCAAGCCGATCAAGACCGCCTTCGAAAAGGCCGTGAAAGAAATCAAGATCGCCTAATATTTGCGCACAGTTTGACGATGCATCAAAAGGTCGCATTTCGTCAGACAAATAGATGTGCGATATAATTGTTTCAAACGAATACCCGGCGGGTGGAACCTCCTCCCTCTGCTCACCGGGGTGACCAGCCAGCACCTCCTCCCGCTGGCTCGTAACAGGAAAGGCCGGCACCTCCTCCCGCCGGCCTTTTCTTTGTCCGGCGAAAAATGACGCGATGCCGGAGCGATCTTTTGCTTTGCCAAAAGCCTTGAATTAAACTCCGATAGCCCGTATGGACGCATCGCCGAACGACAGAGCGGGTCCCGGAGAATGAACGTTCCGTCTGGATTTCGCTCGGGCAAGCGTGCCGTTGTAGCTCAGATGGTTAGAGCGCCGGATTGTGGATCCGGAGGTCGCTGGTTCGATCCCAGCCAACGGTACCATTCAGCTTTCAGCCAGGTTTCTGACCAATAGCGCCGAGCGTTCACCACGATCCCGTAGCGCTCACCCACGGTCCCGCGCCTGACGCGCGCCGCGCAGGTGATCCACGAGGGCTCTCAGCTTCGGCGCGATATTCCGTCGGCTTGGGAAATAGAGATAGAAACCCGCAAACGGCGGAAAATAGCCGTCGAGGATTGGCACGAGCTCGCCGCGGTCGAGCCAGGGGCGGAATGTATCGGCCATGCCGAACGTGATTCCGGCGCCTGCAACGGCCAGCCGGATCATCAGCCACATGTCGTTGGTAGTGATCTCGGGCGCAACCGCCACGTCGAACTCGCGCCCGTCCTCGCCGAACTCCCACCGATAGGGCGAAACTCCCGGCGCCGGCCGCCAGCCGATACAGCGATGTGCCACAAGCTCACGCGGATGGGCGGGTGCTCCGAACTTTTCGAGATAGCGCGGGGCGCAGACGGCCATCTGTCGCTGATCGCCCGATACCGGCACGGCAATCATGTCCTGCTCGATCACTTCGCCGAGCCTCACTCCCGCATCATAGCCTTCGGCAACGATGTCGAATTCCTCGTCGGTGACCACAATATCCAGATGCACCTCGGGAAACCTTTCTGCAAAGGACGCCAGCAACGGTCCTGACAGAAAGGCCTCTGCGATAGACGAAACCGCGATCCGCAGGCGGCCGCGCGGGCGGTCCAGCAACTCCGTGGTGGCTTCGATTGCCGCGTTCACGTCGGCGATCGCCGGTGCGACGCTCGCCAGCAGGCGCTCGCCCGCTTCGGTCAGGTTGACGCTGCGTGTCGTGCGCTGCAGCAATGCGATGCCAAGGCTCTGTTCGAGCCTGAGGATGCTCTGGCTGACCGCTGAGCGCGTCACGCCCAACCGGTCTGCCGCAGCGCGAAAATTGCGTTCCTCGGCCACGGTGACGAAGACGGCAATTGCATTGAGATCGATGTCCATTGGTTAGCCAAACTTACCATAGAGGTTAACAGCGGGCGGGTTATCGCGACAATGCCATGGCTCTATCTCTGTCGCAACGGCAAGAAAGGCTTGATCCCCCGATCCAGGCCGATGCCGGTTGACCAAGGAGATACCCCATGACATCACTGCCTTCCTCCTGGAGCCTGGATGGAAAGGTCGCTCTCGTGACCGGCGCGGCACGCGGAATCGGTCGCTGCACGGCGGAGCTTCTGCGTGCGCGCGGGGCCCGGATCGTGGCAAGCGATCTCAGCGACAGCGTACGCGAATTGGAAGCCGAGGATGTGGCAACGCTGGTCGGCGATGTCGCCGACGAGGACCTGGCCAGACGCTCGGTCGAACTCGCCGCGAAGCGCTTCGGACGACTGGATATCGTCGTGAACAATGCCGGTCGCACGCTCAACAAACGACTGACTGAGACCTCGGTCGACGACTATGACCGCATTCTGCAGATCAACGCGCGCGGCAGCTTCGTCACTGCCCGTGCCGCGGTGGAACTGATGGCTGCCGGCGGTGGCGGCTCGATCGTCAATGTCTCGTCGATCTCGGCCGTCGCGGCCTTCGAGACGCAGGCGGCCTATGCCTCCTCCAAGGCCGCTGTCGCACAGCTGACCAAGGTGATCGCGATCGAATACGGGCGCATGGGCATTCGCTGCAACGCCGTTGCTCCTGGCGTGATCGAAACCGACATCATGGAAGGTGTGGTGGAGAATGGCCGAGAGATGCTGCGCAGCTTCGGCGGCGCGCACCCAATCGGCCGGATCGGCCAGCCGCAAGAAGTTGCCGAGGCCATCGCCTTTCTTGCCTCGCCGGCATCCAGTTTCATCACCGGGGCCTTGCTTCTGGTCGATGGCGGCTACACCGCCCAGTGAGCCCCCCAATAGGGCCGGCGCGCAGCGGGAGCTCACCCGCACCAAATCCCTTCACATCGTGAAAATAATCACAGACCAAAAGGATCATCTCGATGACCATGAACAGAGTTGTTCTGATCACCGGTGCCTCCAGCGGCATCGGCGCTGGCATTGCCCGCGAGCTTGGCGCGGCAGGTGCGAAGCTGATGCTCGGCGCACGCCGCACCGACCGCCTTGAAGCGCTTGCGGCCGAAATCGAGGCAGCTGGTGGAACGGTTCGCGTGCGAGCGCTCGACGTCACCAGGAGGGCGGATGTCGCAGCATTCGCCGACGCAGCCCGGGCCGAATGGGGCCAGGTCGATGTCATCGTCAACAATGCGGGCGTCATGCCGCTGTCGGCCATGGCAGCCATGAAGGTCGACGAGTGGGAGCTGATGGTGGACGTCAACATCAAGGGTGTTCTGTACGGCGTCGCGGCGGTTCTGCCCGAGATGACGGCACGCGGCTCCGGTCACATCATCATCGGTTCCATTGGCGCACTGGCCGTCTCGCCCACGGCTGCCGTCTATTGCGCAACGAAATACGCTGTCCGCGCGATTTCCGATGGGCTCCGCCAGGAGAGTGACGATATCCGCGTAACCTGCATTCATCCTGGCGTGGTGGAAAGCGAGCTGGCGAACACGATCTCCGACGAAGCCGCTGCCGCCGCCATGAAAAGCTGGCGTGCTATTGCCCTGCAACCCGATGCCATCGCCAGGGCAGTGCGCTATGCAATCGAACAGCCCGACGATGTCGACGTCAACGAGATAGTCGTGCGTCCGACGAAGGCGGCGCATTGATGCGATCCACTTTGGCCGCAGTGCTTACGGGTATTGCCGTTGCTGTAGCTCCAACCGGCCTGACCCTTCCTGCAACTCCAATCCTTGCGGAGGAACCAATGACGCACCAAGCTCATCCCTATGTCGGAATGTGGGTCACCGAGGATCGCCATATCAGGCACGAACTCCTGCCGAACGGCCGTTATGACGAAGCGCGCGGTGACCGCGAAGGCGCCTACCGGGGACGCTATGAAGTGCACGGCAACCACATAGAATACTGGGACGATACGGGCTTCACCGCGGATGGTGAGTTCGTCGAAGGCGTCCTCTATCATGCCGGCATGATCCTTTACCGCCAGCGGTAGAGAGCCACCCTGAGACAAGCACTTCAGGGTTTCCACAAGACGCTATTGCATGCCTTGCATGAGGCGCTCGGCAGCTTGCACGGCAAGGCCCGTCACACCACATATCTCCCAGCAAGCGCGGCGGAAAGAAGCAGGACCGCAAGCAGAGTCGACATTGCAAATGGTTATCACTATATAGCGGCGGCTTTGACGGCTCGCCTGTTACATGGTGCCGGCGAGAGGGCGGTAAATGTGCTAGCTATTGTGACATCTATTGTGATCTAAAACGGCTTGAAAACCGACAAAAAGCAAATAGAAACAATAGCGCGGGTCGAACGAGTTTCCTCGAGAGAATCAGTCCTCAAGAACTAGAACGTGCTCCTTGAACCCTCCATTCCCTTCGGCTCTGTGGACCTCGGACAAGTTCGGCTTGCCGGGCGAAGCCGACTCGGCTCGAATGGCAGCACGCATCTTTTCGAAGATGCCGACGTTTATGATTACCAACCGGCATAGCCGCTAGGGAAACAGCAGTATGAGTGAACACGCAATCGAGTTCTTGCGCGGGTGGATTGGCGAAAAAGTCCACTGCCAGCCCTCGCCAGCCAGGATCGAGAAGCAGGCCGAGACCCTCGCCAGGGAATGTGCGGCCAAGGCCGCCGAAGCCGGCATACCCCTGGAGGATATCCAGGAAGAGGTCGGCGACATTCAGGAGCTCATTGCTTCGAGGCTCGAAGAGGCGGCCGAGGCCGACCAGGACGAGCAGAATTCCAACAAGCCTGCCGGCTGACGGACCGCCCCGGCAAAACCTGCCGGGCGAACAATGCCTGTCTGATGCAGTTGCGCGGTCCTATCGCCGCGCAGCCTTGCCAAATCTCTCCTCGAGCCACTCTTTCGGCAATGCCGGCACGAAATTGCCGTCGCGCCCGGTCATGTCTTCATTGGCGACCAGCGCGTTGAGGATTGCTTCCTCCACGCTCTGAACGACGGCGTCGAAGAACGGGTTGATATCGGCATCCGGTATGTAGCCGGCGCTGACCAGCTTGCCGGCCGCGCCGCGCGCCGCGTCGGCATTGGCCGTGCTGAAGGCCAGAAAAATATCGCCGGACGAATTGTATCCATAGCCGCCGATCAGCGCCACGCCGAGCGGCACGCGTTTCGCCAGTCTTTTCAACTGATGCGGCATGAATGGCGCATCGGTGGCGACGATCGCGATGATGGAGCTCTTTTCCGCTCGCGGCGTGTTGTCCCGGATCGCCGGTTCGGCGAGTTCCGCTCCGGCTCTGATGCCACGGATCACGAGGTTTCGCCGTGCACCGAAATTCGACTGGACGAAGCAGCCGATCGTGAAACGCTCTCCATTCCAGTCGACGCTGCGCGAGGATGTGCCGGACCCTGCCTTGAAGCCGAAGGTGATCATGCCGGTGCCGCCGCCGACGCTGCCCTCGTCGATCGGCCCGCTTTCAGCCGTTTCGAGCGCGGAAAACACGTGCTCGAAGCTCACATGGTGGCCGTTGATATCGTTCAGGAAGCCGTCGTAAGTCTCGCCCGCCACCGGCAGCGCCCAGGCGCTGTCGAGCGATTGCGGCAGCACCGTCTGCATCCAGCGCAACGTTGCGTCGCGGCTGACGCCGCAGGAATGGGTGTTGGTGATGGTGATGGGAAGATTGAACGCTCCGAGTTCCTCTATCAGATGCGAGCCGGTCAGTTCGCCATTGCCATTGGCGCTGAACATCCCGGCGAACGCCGGGACGGCCAACTCGCCTCTGGGCCGTGGCAGGATCGCGGTCACGCCGGTGCGTACCGGACCCTTGCCGACGACGAGCGGCCCATCCCCTGAGATCAGCGTCGTATAGCCGACCATCACGCCAGGCACATCGGTGATGGCATTGAAGCGGCCTGGCGTGCCCTCGAATGGGATCGCGAAGGCACGGGCGCGCAGTTTGCCCGAGGACGTCGCAAGATGCGGGTCGGTCATTTCTTCCTCAGAAAAGCGAACCTTGGCCGCCTGGCGCCTTGAGCTTGGCCGCGGGCTTGGCAACCGTCTTCGGCCGCGCCGTGCCACTGATGGCGACTGCATCGGCGGTGCCGTCGGCGAACTCCAGCGAAAGCGCCATCCCCGACACAACTTCTGCCGCATGCTTGACCACGGCGCCGTCCACATCCTTGACCAGCGCGAAGCCTCGCGCCAGCACGGCCTTGTGCGAGAGCGTCGCCAGCAGCCGGTCTGCCTGCGTCAGTTTTCCACGCAGACGGTCCAGCCGCCGCGAAATTGCCTGGTCCTGACGCCGCGTCAGCGCCAGCAGGGCATCGCCTTGCAGTTTCTGCCGTCTTGCGATCGGCGCCGGTGACAGTCTAGTCGCCGTGCGCGAAAACCGCGCTCGACGCTCGCGCACGATGGCGAAGAAAGCCGCTTGCGCACGGGCGAGGTCGCGGCGCGTCAGAGTGCGGGCTTCGTTCATGCGCCGCGACAAAGTCGCCGGCGTCAGCCGCTGCCCCAGAAGCCTGGCTCGCTTGCGCTCGACGCTGACCGACAGCGCCCGGCCGAGCCGGCTCGTCGCCTCGTCGAAGCGCCGCCGTGGCAGCGCCAGCAACTGGTCGGGCGAGGGCAGCGCACGGGCGGCCGCGCGTGCCGCCTGCCGCTTGCGTTCGAAATTGCGCGACAGTGCGGTCTTCAACCGCGCGCCAAGGCCGGCAAGCGTCGCTTCGAGGTCGACCTTGACCGGCACGGCGATCTCGGCGGCGCCTGTCGGCGTCGGCGCCCGTACATCCGCCGCCAGATCGATCAATGTCCAGTCGGTCTCGTGGCCGACCGCGGAAATCACCGGAATGCCCGAAGCGGCGACGGCCCGGGCGAGCGCTTCGTCGTTGAAGCCCCACAGATCCTCCAGGCTGCCGCCGCCGCGCGCCACGATCAACAGATCGGGCCGCGCGATGGCGCCGTCCCATGGCAGTGCGTTGAAGCCGTTGACGGCAGCGGTCACTTCCGCACCAGCCGTCTCGCCCTGCACCCGCACCGGCCAGACCAGCACGTGCAGTGGAAACCGATCCTTGATGCGGTGGATGATGTCGCGGATGACGGCGCCTGTCGGCGAGGTGATGACGCCGATGACGCAGGGCATGAACGGCAGACGCCGCTTGCGTGCCGCGTCGAACAGGCCTTCGGCCTGCAGCCGGCGCTTGCGCTCGTCCAGCAGCGCCATCAGCGCACCGGCACCGGCCGGCTCGAGATTGTCAATAACGATCTGGTAGTTCGACTTTCCGGGATAGGTGGTGAGCCGGCCGGTGGCGATCACCTCCATGCCTTCCTCTGGACGGAATTTCAGCCGGCTCATCGTGGTCTTCCACACCACGGCGTCGAGCCGCGCGCGATCATCCTTCAGGCAGAAATAGGCATGGCCGGAGGAATGCGGTCCGCGATAGCCGGAAATCTCGCCGCGCACCCGTACATTGCCGAAGACGTCCTCGACCGTACGCTTCAGCGCGCCGGAAATTTCGCTCACCGTATATTCGGTGGCGTTGGTGCGTGATTCGGATGCTGCGTCGCTCATCGGCCGATTGGGGGACGATTGCTGGCCGGCGTCAAGGCGGCCGTGTTCGATGTCCGCCCCAATCGCGCGATCACCAGCCCGGCAGGATCTGGTTCGGCTTGGTCCGCTTCATCTTGGCGAAGGCGAGGGCGGCGAAATCGAACGTGCCGGTCTCCTCGCCGAGTGGCACGGAAATATTGTCGAGGCTCTCCGAAATGTGGCGCGCAAGCGCGTCGACGATCTCCGGCCGCGAGGTCTGACCGCGCATGATGCCGATGCGGCAATCGGGCAGGGCGCCGAAACCGTCGGCCTCGCCCAGCACCCGCATGCCGGGCCGCAGGGCGCATTCCGGCAGCACCGAGATCGCCAGACCGGAAAGCACCGCGGCTGCGATGACGGTGGCAGAGAAGCTGGTGAACAGGATGCGATAGTCGCGGCTCTGCTGATCGAGCACGTCGGCGGCGGCCCGCCGCCAGATGCAGTTCGGCCGGCCGAAGGCCATCGGCAGGATCGGCTGCTCATGCGTCGCATGGTTGGCCGAGGTAACCCACAGCAGCGGTTCGCGCCGCACCACTTCCGACTGGCCACGCGCGTCGTTGTGCGTCACCAGCGCCAGGTCGAGATTGCCGCGCTTGATGTGTTCGACCAGTCCCGGCGTCGGTTCGCAGATAACGGTCAGTTCGACATGCGGGTTGGAACGGGCAAACCGCGCCATGATCTCTGGCAAGAAGCGATCGGCATAATCGTCCGGCGTGCCGATGCGGATGGTGCCTTCGAGCCGGCGGTCGTCGAAGGCGGCCAGTGTTTCCTTGTTGAGATAGAGCAGCCGCCTTGCGTAGGAGAGCAGTCTGTCGCCTTCCTCGGTCAGCCTGTTGGTGCGGCCGTCTTTTTCGAACAGCGGCTTGCCGATCCGTTCCTCCAGCCGCCGCATCTGCATCGACACCGCAGACTGGGTCCGATGCACCGCTTCCGCCGCGCGGGTAAAGCTGCCGGTGTCGACAATCGAGATGAAGGTCTGCAACTGATCGAGATCGAGCGGCGCTTTCATTGGCCTAATCCATCATTGATGCTGATGCTAAAGATTAGAAACATTCGTTGGATTAATCAATCGGGCCATGGCAAATTCCGATTGTCCACATGAAGCGAATGCATGTCGCCCAAAAGTGGGCACCGGTTTTGGGGCGACGACATGCATCATCTTAGATGAATCGAAGCCGGAACGGCCGCTGTCGCCAGCGCCCGATCGACCGGTTTCGCCCGTCCGAATGTGAAGGAGACCGACATGGCTACGTTTGATTTCGCTACCGAGACCTCGCGCATCACTTCGCGTCCGGCCGTTGCGACGCGCGTGGCCAACGCCGCTGCCAATGTTTACCGCGCCTGGAAAAACCGCCGCGCCTTTTATCGCCTCGGCGAGATGTCGGATGCCGAGCTCGCCGACATCGGCCTGACCCGCGCCGACTTGCACGTCGCTGTCGGTGTACCCTTTGGCCGCGATCCGACCGAAAGGCTTCGCGTCATCGCGATCGAGCGCGCCGAAACGATCGAGGATATTGCCCGCAAGGTGGCGTGATCGCGTGGTTTCGCCGTTCGGGCGCGTTGAACCTTTTTGAGGCACGACGCCACCAAGTTACGCAGGCTCCCCACTCCCTGCCGGATCCCCCCGGCCAGCCTGCGCGCTGCCCGGTCCTCCCAGGACCGGGCTTTCTTTTTTGGGCGGCACTGATGATTGGTTGCCGGTGTCTGGTCTAGCGCCGGCCCATGCCCTGCTTGAACTGGTCGAAGATCGACTCCATGCCTTTCTGGTAGTCGTCGCGCTGCTGGGCGCCTGTCTCGAACATCTTGCCGAACAGGTCGTCAAACGGATTTCTCGGCCTGCCGCTCGGATTGGCCTGCGGCTGCGGCGCCTGGGGTTGCTGCGGCGCCTGACGCGGCTGAGACTGTTGTGCGCCACCGCCGAACATGTCCTGCAGCACCTTGCCGAGCGGATTGTCACCATAAGGGTTCTGTGTCTGCTGGGGTTGGTTCTGCGGCTGCTGTGGCTGTGGTGCACCGCCGCCGAACATATCCTGCAGCACCTTGCCGAGCGGATTGTCACCATAAGGGTTCTGTGTCTGTTGCGGCTGGCTTTGTGGCTGCTGCCCGCCGCCGAACATGTCCTGCAACACCTTGCCCAGCGGATTGTCGCCGTAAGGGCTCTGCGTCTGTTGCGGCTGCTGCCCGCCGAACATATCCTGCAGCACCTTGCCGAGCGGGTTATCCGTGGGGCCTGCAGGCTGAGGGGTCGGTGCCTGGCTGCCGCCGCCAGCCTGCCGCATCATCTGCTCGATGAGCTCGCCAAGCGGATTGCCGCCACCGCCTGCCGCATGCATCTGCCCGCCTAGCTGGTTGGTGGTCTGCTTGAATAGCCCGCCCATCATCATCGAGGCGATTGCCGGCAGCATCTGCTGCAACACCTGCTGGCTGACGCCGCTCGCCTGCGCGGCCTGGCTGGCGACGGCCCGCGACAAATCCTTCGAGCCGAACAAATGGCCCAGAATGCCGTTGCCTTCATCGAGGCCCTGCGGCGAGAAGGCCCGGCTTGCATCCTCGAAATATTTGGCGTGCTGGCCGCTGGCCATCGCCGTCATGAAGGAGCCGAGCCCATAAGGGTCCGCCGTGTTGCGCTTCAGCCCCTGCGAAAAGGCCGGCAGCAGCGCCGCGACCGCCGCCTGCGTCTGCTGCTGCGAAAGCCCGAACTGCTGGGCCAGCGCCTGCATGCCGTTGCCGTTCTGGGCCTGTGCCAGAATATCGAACAAGGAAGGCATTGTTTTCTCCTCCGGGAAAATCCTCGTTGGAGAAGCCTAGTTCGTTTCCATCACTGATTGAAGCGAATTTGCCGGACCATCGGCCAAGCGGATAGCGAAGCGTTAATACGCGTATTCCATGAACACCGGCTCGATCGAGCCGCCCCAGCGTGTGTGGTAGGCCGAGAGCATCTCTTCGGCGCTGGTGGTGCCACGCGCGACGACCTCGTCCAGCGTGTTGAGGAACGACGTCTCGTCATAGCCGTCGCGGTTCTTGCGGCCGCGGTTCTTCAGTCCCATGCGCGAGATGACGAGCACGTCGCGGGCGATCTCGCGCAATGTCGTGTTGCGGAAGGGCGCCGAAATGCCCTGTTCCGGCACCGCGTTGCGCATTGCCAGCACTTCGTCATAGCTCCAGCTCGAGGTCAGCGCCTCGGCCGCGTCGAGCGCCGCCGCATCGTAGAGCAGCCCGACCCAGAAGGCCGGCAGCGCGCAGATGCGCCGCCACGGCCCGCCATCGGCGCCGCGCATTTCGAGAAAGCGCTTCAGCCGCACGTCGGGGAACAGCGTCGACAGATGGTTTGCCCAGTCGCCCATCGTCGGCAGCCCGTCCGGCAGGTCGTTACGGGCAGCACCCGCCATGAACTGGCGGAAGGTGATGTGCGTCATGTCGTGGTATTGGCCGTCGCGGATGACGAAATACATCGGCACGTCGAGCGCCCATTCGACATAGTCGGCAAAGCCGAAATCGGGCGAGAAGCAGAACTCGAGCAGGCCGGAGCGCTGATTGTCGGTGTCGCGCCAGATCTCGCCGCGCCAGCTCTGCAAGCCGTTCGGCCGGCTTTCGGTGAAGGGCGAGTTGGCAAACAGCGCCGTCGACAGCGGCTGCAGCTTCAGCGACACCTGCATCTTGCGGCGCATGTCGGCTTCGCTTTCGAAGTCGAGGTTCACCTGGATCGTGCAGGTCCGGTACATCATGTCGAGACCTTTGGTGCCGACCTTGGGCATGTAGCGGGTCATGATCTCGTAGCGCGATTTCGGCATTTTCGGCGTCTCGGCCAGCGACCATTTCGGGCTGCCGCCAAGGCCGAGAAAACGAATGCCCATCGGTTCGGCGATCTCGCGCACCTGCGCCAGATGCGCATTGCCTTCGCGGCAGGTCTGGTGGATCGTCTCCAGCGGCGCGCCGGACAGTTCGAACTGGCCGCCGGGCTCCAGCGAGATCGCGCCCTGGCCGGTCGGCTCGACCAGTCCGATGATGCGGCCGGCATCCATGATCGGGTCCCAGCCGAGTTTGTCCTGCATGCCTTCGAGGATGGCGCGGATGCCGTGCTCGCCGCCATAGGGCACCGGCGCATTGCCGTCGACATAGAACGGGAATTTCTCGTGCTCGGTGCCGATGCGCCATTTGTCGCGCGGCTTGTTGCCTTCGGCCAGGTGCTCGACGAGTTCGTCGACGCTTTCTATCGGCCGGAAATCGGTTGTATCGCGCGCCATAGGAGCCCTCCGCACATGACCCTGAAAATCGGCTTCGATTTTCGGAACGGATCAGGTGCCCAATCAAATGCTACAGCGTCCTTTGCGCGCCCGAAAGGACACGCGGCCGCTGCCGGCGCTAGATGGACGAAATGTCAGTAGCCGATCAAGCGAAAAATCCTGAGCCAGCGGGTAATTGGAATTGATCACCAATCGCCGATTGTCGCCTGGATCAGCGCCAGTGCCGCCACCGCCGCCGTATCCGCTCGCAGGATGCGCGGCCCGAGCGGAATCGCGGTAACGAAAGGCAGCGCTCTCAGCATCTTGCGTTCCTCGTCGGAAAAGCCGCCCTCCGGTCCGACCAGCAGGCCGAGCTTTCTCTCCCGCACCGCCTGCAATGCCGGCAGGGGATTGTTGGTCGATGCATCCTCGTCGCAGAAGATCAGCCGCCGCTCGCGGTCCCAGTTGCTGAGCAGGCGCTCGAATTTTTCCGCTTCGCGCAGCTCTGGCACCGCCAATATGCCGCATTGCTCGGCCGCCTCGACGACATTGGCGCGCAGGCGCTCGATGCCGGGTTTTGCCACCTGCGTATGCTGGGTGATGACCGGCTGCAGGATGCCAGCGCCCATCTCGACCGCCTTTTGCACGAGGTAGTCGAGCCGCCCCTGCTTCAGCGGCGCGAAGCAATAGACGAGATCGGGCAACGGCGGCTGCGGCCGCTGCAATGCCAGCAACCTCAGGCGCAACGCCTTCTTCGACTTCGTGGCGATCGCCGCCGACCATTCGCCGTCGCGGCCGTTGAAGACCAGAATTTCGGCGCCTTCGCCGAGCCGCAGCACGTGCGAGAGATAATGGCTCTGCTGCGGGCCGACGTCGAACTCGATGTCCGGTCCAAGCCCGTCCGGCACGAACAGCCGCTGCATCTTGTAATTGGCGCGCATCGCCGAGGAATGCGGCAACGTCACCCTCGGCGTCAAGCCTCGGCGGAAGGATGCCAGACAGGCTCGTAGCCTTTCTGCAGCACCGAAACAGTTGTCGCTGGCGTGAGCAGGCGGATTGGACTGTCGGCAAAACCGCCGAACCCCACCGGTTCGCCATAACCGCCGAAACTCCAGGGCAGCGCGGCGCCATCAAACAGGACGTACGCCCTGTTTCCTGACGAGATCATCGTGCCGTCCGGCAAGTCCGCAAGCGCTTCCGGTTCCAGTCTCGTCGCCCGCCCGCCCGATGCCAGGCGCTCCTTGTGCAGGCGTTTGTCGAGCTGCGGCGCGCGTGGTTCGGCAATGCCGAAGGCGTCGCCGAAACGCCGGACAAAATCCCTGGCCCGCTCGCGCCGGCAGAAGAAGCAGGGACGGTGGCCGGCGGCAAGCGCCGTCACCTCGTCGAGGAAAAACAGCTCGGTCCAGCCGGCCTTGCCGCCAGCCCGGTTGCGCCCCATCGGCTCGCGCCGCACGTTGCCGAATTCGCAGACGCAGATGATCCAGGCTTGCAGCGCCCAGCGCTTCTTCAACAGCGTTCTCGTCTCGGGGTCGTGAATGATGCCGCGATTGCCCATGAACAGGCCGCGCTCCGGCACGGCATGGATGGTGCCGAACGGGTCGATCCGGTTTTGCAGTGGCATAGGCGTTCCCTGTTGGCTGCAATGCTGGCGCCATGATATCGCTCGTTGCATCAATTTCATGTCAGCAGGTTTCGATGCGGGTCTTGGTTGTCCAGAACTTCGACAATGAGGGCCTTGGCCAGATCGGCGCGGCGCTTGTCGAGGCGGGCGTCGATATCGACCTGCGCCGTCCCTACCGCGGCGACGCGCTGCCGCAAGATAGCGGCGGGCATGACGCCATGGTGGTGCTCGGCGGCGCCCAGAATGCGCTGGACGACGAGCTCTGTCCTTATTTTCCGGGCCTGCTCGACCTGACGCGCGACTTTGCCGAGAGGGATCGCGCGGTGCTTGGTATCTGCCTCGGCAGCCAGTTGGTCGCGCGCGCCTTTGGCGGCGAGAACCAGATCGGCGGCGCGTCGGAGTTCGGCTGGCACGAAGTCGCGCTCACCGCGGCGGCGCAGGCCGATCCGGTGCTCGCCGCCTTGCCTGAAAAGTTCCCGATCTTCGAATGGCACGACGACACCTTTGTCTTGCCCGAGACTGCCGTGCGGCTGGCCGGCAATGCCGTCGCCGAGAACCAGGCGTTCCGCATCGGCCGCGCCGTCTATGGCTTCCAGTTTCATTTCGAGGCCGACCGGCCGATGGTTCGCGACTGGAGCACGTCCTTCGCACCGCTGATCGCCGAACGCCATCCGGATTGGGCCGTCCGGCTCGACGACGAAATGGCCCGCAACGGACCGCAAGCCGATGCCGCCGGCCTGGCCATCGCCCGCGCCTGGGTGGCGACGATCTGACGGCCCATATAGTCAACGTATTTGGCGACGTTGCATATTTGGCACGCGGCGGCAAATCCGCCGGGGATAACGCGTTTCATCCTTGGCCTGTGTCTGTCCGCCAGCCTAAAAGGCGCGCGCTCTGCATCTTGGGTGCAACCGCGATGAACCTTTCCTGTGACCCGCGCGACACACCGCCGATACAGAACATGCCTAGAAGCGCGAAACCGTCCGACATTTGCGACGTATTTTGCGTTTCAACGCATTGGTAACCCGCTCGTGCATAGATGCAGGAAGCTCAACAAGAGATGACGTCCGTGAAAGCAGCCTTTTTGTCCTTTGTCATGTTGTCGGCTATCGTCTTGTGCGGCCTCGGCATTTATTCCGCCGACGCGGCCAACGACCACAATGCCGTCGACGGCTACGGCGTCACCGCCGCGCTTCGCTAGCCTCTCTGCTCATAATCCCACGCCTTCCCTACGCCCGCTTACCCGTCACTGTCAGGATATGCTTATCAGCGCCGTCCACCACGAGCGCGGTGAGGTTTCCCGACTGCCAGGCGAGGGTGTCGACATTGACGCGGTTGCCGGTGATCTCGGCCTTGGCCACCGGCGTATGGCCGTGCACCACGATCTTGGGATGAAGACCGGTGTGATCGTGGAAGACCTCGCGGATCCAGATCAGGTCCTGCCGGGTCTGGCTTTCCAGCGCAACGCCGGGCCGGATGCCGGCATGGCAGAAGAAGAAGTCGCCGAACGTCACTGAGAAGGGCAGCGAGCGCAGGAACTCGACATGGTTCTGCGGCACCGCCTCGACCAGTGCGGCGTGCCCTTGCCGCAGTGCCGCATCGGCGCGGCCAAACCAGGCGCTGCTCCCACCGAGCGACACGCCATAGGATAGCGCCGTCTGGATGCCGCCATAGCGCATGAACAGGCCGTCCGGGTCGGGGACATCGAGAAAATCGAGGAAGCCGAGATCATGATTTCCGGCCAGCATCAGGTGACGCGGATCGCGTCTTTGCGCGTCGATCAGGAAATCGATGACGCCCCTGGAGTCCGGGCCGCGATCGACATAGTCGCCGAGATGGATCACGCGCCAATCGGCCGACGGCCTTTGACCGAGCTCCGCCTCGATCCGCCGGTGCATGGCGGTCAGCAAATCGAGCCGGCCGTGCACATCGCCGATCGCATAGAGGCGCATGCCTTGCGGTCCGCGCGCCTCGTAGAAACTGATGCCGGGCTCCGTCAATGCCTGCGTCGCCTCCGTGGTCATGCCGCCACGGGACTTTAGCGCCGAAGCTGATCCTTGCCCATGTCGGTGACCAGACGCTTTCCGCACAGAGCCAGCGTTATGTCCATCTCCTTGCGGATGATTTCCAGCGCCTTGGTAACCCCTTCCTTGCCGAGTGCGCCGAGGCCGTACAGGAAAGGCCGGCCGATATAGGTGCCCTTGGCGCCGAGGCACAGTGCTTTGAGCACGTCCTGGCCGGAACGGATGCCGCCGTCCATATGCACCTCGATCGTGTCGCCGACGGCATCGGCGATCTCTTCGAGCGCCATGATCGATGACGAGGCGCCGTCGAGCTGGCGGCCGCCATGGTTGGATACGATGATCGCGTCGGCGCCCGTCCTGGCCGCCATCAGCGCGTCGTCCTTGTCGAGTATGCCTTTCAGGATCAGCTTGCCGCCCCAGCGCTCCTTGATCCAGGCGACGTCCTTCCACGACAGGTGCGGATCGAACTGCTCCTTCGTCCACGACGACAGCGAGGCGAGGTCGCCGACGCCCTTGGCATGGCCGACGATGTTGCGGAAGCTCCGGCGCTTTGTCCCGGCCATGCCGACGCACCAGCGCGGCCTGGTCGCCATCTGCCAGATGTGCTTCGGCGTCATCCGCGGCGGCGCCGAAAGCCCGTTGCGGATATCCTTGTGGCGCTGACCGAGGATCTGCAGGTCGAGCGTCAGCACCAGCGCCGAACATTTCGCCGCCTTTGCGCGGTCGATCAAATCGAAGACGAAATCCTTGTCGCGCAGCACATAGAGCTGGAACCAGAACGGCTTCCTGGTCACCGACGCGACATCCTCGATCGAGCAGATGCTCATCGTCGACAGCGTGAACGGCACGCCGAATTCCTCCGCCGCCTGCGCCGCCAGCATCTCGCCGTCCGGATGCTGCATGCCGGTCATGCCGGTCGGCGCCAGCGCCACCGGCATCGCCACCTTCTCGCCGATCATGGTCGATTCCAGCGAGCGGTTGTCCATGTCGACCAGCACGCGCTGGCGGAACTTGATCTTCTGGAAATCTTCCTCGTTGGCCCGGTAGGTGCTTTCGGTCCAGGCGCCGGAATCGGCATAGTCGAAGAACATCTTCGGCACGCGGCGGCGCGCCAGGTCCTTGAGGTCGGCGATGGTGAGAATGCTGCTCATGGATCTTTTTTCCGCTGGTTCTTCGCTGGTTCGTCGTTGAATTTTCTGGGCGGTGCCTACGGCTGTTTTCTTGCCGGCTCACCGCCACCGGGCTCGGAGCGCTGCCTGAGCCTCAGCCGCGACACGCGCTGCCAGTCGCCGCTGCGCTCGGCCTCGGCCATCGATCGTTCGACGTAGGAGATGTGGTCCATCGCCGCCTGCCGCGCCGCAGCCGGATCGCCGGCCTTGACCGCGGTGTAGATCGCCCGGTGCTGCGAAAGCAGCGCCTCGCGCGCGCCCGGCACGTTGAACACCAGCCGCCGGTTCTGGAACACGCCTTCCGACAGCAGCCGATAGCAGGAGCGCAGCGTGTGCAGCAGGATGATGTTGTGCGCGCATTCGCAGATCGCGTGATGGAACTCGACGTCGATTTCCGCCTCGTCGTCGAAATTGCCGGTCCGGTGCGCCTCGTCCATGCGCGCCATGATGCGGTCGAGCAGCGCCAGATCGTCCGATGTGGCACGCCGCGCCGCATATTCTGCCGCCACGGCCTCGATCTCGCGGCGGTACTCCAGATAGTCGGTCACCGCCTTGCGGTGCATCGAGATCAGGTCGGTCACCGGCTTGGTGAACAGCTGGCCGATGACATCGGCGACATGGGTGCCGCCGCCTGGCCGTGTCGTCAACAGCCCGCGCCCTTCCAAGGCTTTCAAGGCATCGCGCAGGATCGGCCGCGACACCTCGAACTGGCGCGCCAGTTCGCGCTCCCCCGGCAGCCGGTCGCCGGTGCGCAGGACGCCTTCGAGGATCAGGCTCTCGATCTGCTGCACCACCTCGTCGGCGGTGCGCGAATGCTCGATCCGGGAGAAAATGTCGCTCAAACGGGATGCCTGGGGTTGAACCGATGTCGCGCAAGATAAAGCCGGCGTCGCCAACTGGTCAAATTATTTATCCAATTCGCCGGGGCCGGGTCCGTTTCACAGCCGCGGCGCCATATCATCTTCAGCTAAATTGGGCGTTTGCGTCCCCTGGCGATTGCCTCTAGAGGGACATCATTGCCAAAGGGCTCACAGAAGCCCGGGGGACCAGCCGTGCCAGACGCCGACCCTTCCAACCTCGAATTCCAGCTGCGCGCCAAAGCCGTGGGCGGCACTGTCATGGGCTTTCCGGCGCATGACGGTCGGCCGGGCGCGCTCGGCGAGGTCCACGCCCGGCCGCAGCCGCTGGTCGAAAAGCCGCGCGTGCTGGTGCAGCTTTCCTTCATGACCGAAGCTGGATCCGGGATCGATCAGGCCGTGCTTTCCGAATTGTCGCGACGCCTCGGCATCGCCGCGCCCGACCCTCACGCCCGCCACCACGCGATGAAATGGGGCAAGGGCTCGCTGCGTTGGGAACGTCACACGGAATTCTCGACCTATCTCTGGGAAGGCCCGCTCGCCGAAAACGGCAGGGGGCAAGAAGACACACCCTTCGGCAACGGGTTTTCGCCGCCGGGCACGGTGATTTCCGGCATCAGGCTGGAGATCCGCAAATGGACGCCGGCGAACGAAAAACTGATCGCCGGCTTCGACCCGACCAGCCTGTGCTATTCGCTGGTTGAGCGCGGCAACGCGGCCATCGTCACCGATTTCCGTCAGGATGGCGACGGCTTGACCCGCATGCTGGTGCTCGACCGTGGCCTGACCCCGGCGCGCATCGGGGCACTGTCGCAGCGGCTGATCGACATCGAGACCTACCGCACGCTGGCCATGCTTGGGCTGCCGCTGGCCCTGACGCTGTCCGGTCGGGCCCGCCGCATCGAAGACAGGCTGGCCCAGACCACGTTGGAAATGAAGGTCGCCGAGACCCGCGACAGCCAGACGCTGCTTGCCGACTTGACCGAACTGGCCGCCGAGCTGGAGGCCGATGCCGCCTCCAGCCTCTACCGCTTCGGCGCCAGCCGCGCCTATGACGGCATCGTGCGCGAACGGCTGGAGGCGCTCGACGAAGAGGCGGTGCCCGGCTACGACACCTGGGGCGGTTTTCTGCAGCGCCGCGTGGCGCCGGCGATGCGTACCTGCCGTTCGGTCGAGGAGCGCCAGGCCAACCTGTCGACGAAGCTCACCCGTGCCACCACACTGCTGCGCACCTGGGTCGACGTCGAGGTCGAGAAGCAGAACCGCGATCTTTTGGCATCGATGAACAATCGCGCCCGCCTGCAATTGCGGCTGCAGCAGACGGTGGAGGGGCTCTCGGTCGCCGCGGTTTCCTACTATGTCGTCGGCCTCATCGGCTACGTCGCCAAGGGCGCCTCGATCTTCGGCCATGCCTTCGCGCCGGAAATGGTCACCGCCGCCTCGGCGCCGCTCGCCGTCGTGCTCGTCTGGTGGGGCGTGCGCCGCGTCCGCCGCATGCACTCCGAACCAGGCAAGCAGCCGGGCGAGTAATGTGGGGCGCAGCGGCAGATTGCCGCTGCGGAAGGCTGTCTCGGCCATAGGCCTCTCATCCCGGCCAACGCGGCATTTGCAACCGACCACTGTCGCTGGTAAAAGATTTTTACCAGTCGATCGAAGGAGGCTGTCGATGTCCGGCCCTGCCATGCCGAAACCAGACGACGCCACGATGCGCCGGCGCGACGAGATCGTCGCCGATATGCGCATCATCGTGCCGGGCGAGGGCGTCGTCGACGCCGCCAATGCCATGCGCGCCTTCGAGAGCGACGGGCTCACCGCCTACCGGCAATTGCCGCTCGTCGTTGTACTGCCGCAAACCGTGGCCCAGGTCTCGCGGGTGCTGAAATATTGCAGCGACCGCAACATCCGCGTCGTGCCGCGCGGCTCCGGCACCTCGCTCTCCGGCGGTGCGCTGCCGCTCGAAGACGCGGTGCTGCTGGTGATGAGCCGCTTCAACCGCATCCTCGAGATCGATTTTCAGAACCGCGTCGTCGTCGCCCAGCCCGGCGTCACCAATCTCGGCATCACCACCGCCGTCGAGCAGGAGGGCTTCTATTACGCCCCCGATCCATCCTCCCAGATCGCCTGCTCGATCGGCGGCAATGTCGCGGAAAATTCCGGCGGCGTGCACTGCCTGAAATACGGTCTCACCGCCAACAATGTGCTCGGCATCGAGATGGTGCTGATGAATGGCGAGGTGGTGCGCCTCGGCGGCAGCCATCTCGACGCGGAAGGCTACGACCTGCTCGGCGTCATGACCGGCTCCGAAGGACTGCTCGGCGTCGTAACCGAGGTCACCGTACGCATCCTGAAGAAGCCGGAGACGGCGCGTGCCCTGCTGATCGGTTTCCCGACCAGCGAGCAGGCCGGCCAATGCGTTGCCGACATCATCGGCGCCGGCATCATTCCGGGCGGCATGGAGATGATGGACCGCCCGGCCATCCACGCCGCCGAGGATTTTGTCCAGGCCGGCTATCCGCTCGATGTCGAGGCGCTGCTGATCGTCGAGCTGGACGGGCCGGGTGTCGAGGTCGATCACCTGATCGGCCTGGTCGAAGCCATCGCCTACAGGAACGGCTCGACCACATGCCGCATTTCGCAGTCGGAGCAGGAGCGGCTGAGTTTCTGGGCCGGCCGCAAGGCGGCCTTCCCGGCGGTCGGCCGCATCTCGCCCGACTATTACTGCATGGACGGCACCATCCCGCGCAAGGAACTGCCGCGCGTGCTTGCCGGCATGCGCGACCTGTCGGAGAAATACGGGCTCGGCGTCGCCAATGTCTTCCACGCCGGCGACGGCAATCTGCATCCGCTGATCCTCTACGACGCCAACGTGCCGGGCGAGCTCGACAAGGCGGAAAGCTTCGGCGCCGACATATTGCGGCTCTGCGTCAAGGTCGGTGGCGTGCTGACCGGAGAGCACGGGGTCGGCATCGAGAAGCGCGACCTGATGCTGGAAATGTTCAACCAGATCGACCTCGACCAGCAGATGCGCGTCAAATGCGCCTTCGACCCCAACCATCTTTTGAATCCCGGCAAGGTCTTCCCGCAATTGAGGCGATGCGCCGAGCTCGGGCGGATGCACGTGCATCGCGGCCAAGTGGCGTTTCCGGACATTCCGAGGTTTTGAGTGATGACAGCTCAGAATGGGGGTTCCTCGCCCCCGCAAAGCGGGGGAGAGGTGGCTCGGGCGAAGCCCGAGACGGAGAGGGGGACGACCGGTGCACCAAGCCGGCGTTCACCCGAAAAGGTCGCGCGCGCCCGCGAGCTTCGTCGAGGCGACAATCAGGCGGAAGCGACCCTCTGGAACGAGTTGAAGGCCAAGAGGCTGGGCGGATATAAATTCGTGCGTCAGATGCCGATTGGGCCGTATTTTGCAGACTTCGCCTGCCGAAGCGAAAGGCTGATCGTCGAGCTGGACGGAGGTCAACACGCCGAGAGTACTTACGACAGGCGACGCGACGAATTCATGCGCGGCAAAGGGTTCTCGGTGATCCGATTCTGGAGCGCCGACATGCTAACCAACCCGACGAGTGTCTGCGAAACCATTCTTGCAGCACTTGAGGGACGGCTCGCGGAGGACGTAATCTCTGCCGACCTCAGGTTCGTTTTTGCAAGCAAGAACTCTAGAGGTGGCGCTATGATGGCCCCCTCTCCGCCTCGCTGCGCGAGGCACCTCTCCCCCGCTCCGCGGGGGCGAGGAACCCAGGTCCTGCAGCTTCGCGCCCGCGCATCCCGCGCATCCCGAGATCTCGAGGCGATAGCTTCTCAGAATAGGGGTTCCTCTCCCCCGCTTCGCGAGGGCGAGGAACCAGGGCTCTGCCGCATGACCACCTTCACCCCGTCAACAGCCGCGGAAACCCTATCCACCGTCGCCTGGGCAGCCGCAGAGGAATCCCCGCTCGAAATCCTCGGCCACGGCTCCAAGCGCGGTATCGGCCGGCCGCAGCAGAGCGAGCATACGCTCGACCTTTCCAGACTCTCCGGCGTCATGCTTTACGAGCCGGCCGAACTGGTGCTGTCGGCAAAAGCCGGCACGCCGTTGGCCGAAATCGAAAGCCTGCTTGCCGAAAACGGCCAGCAACTTGCCTTCGAACCGATGGATTACGGCCCGCTGCTAGGCGGTGAGCCAGCGCGAGGCACGATCGGCGGCGCACTCGCCGCGAACCTTTCCGGCCCGCGCCGGCTGAAGGTGGGTGCTGCGCGCGACCATATCCTCGGCATAGCGGCCGTTTCCGGGCGCGGCGAGGCCTTCAAGTCGGGCGGCCGCGTCGTCAAGAACGTCACCGGCTATGATCTGTCCAAGCTGATGGCCAACAGCTGGGGCACGCTGGCGGTGCTCACCGACGTCACCTTCAAGGTGCTGCCTGCCGCCGAGACCGAAGTCACGCTTGCCATCCGCGGCCTGCTCGACGATCACGCCGCCGCCGCCATGGCGCTGGCGCTGGGTTCCAGCGCCGAAGTGTCGAGTGCTGCCCATCTTCCCGAACGGGTCGCAGCTAGGGTCGCTGGCGGCAGTCTCGGCAGCGATGCCGCGACGCTGCTGCGCATCGAGGGCTTCGGCCCGTCGGTCGCTTACCGCATTGCCGCGCTGAGAGACCTGCTGAAAAACGCTGGGCCGCTGCAGGAGATTTCCGGTTCGGTCTCGTACTCGGTCTGGCGCGATGTCCGCGACTGCGCGCCGTTCGCCGATGGCAGCGAAAGGCCGGTGTGGCGCGTCTCGATGGCGCCGTCGCGGGGCCACCAGATGGTGCTGGCGCTGCGCATGCAGGCCCCGGTCGATGCCTTCTACGATTGGCAGGGCGGGCTGATCTGGCTGCGCATGCAGCAGGACGATCCCGAGGCTGGCCTGTTGCGCGGCCTGATCGGAAGACATGGCGGCGGCCATGCGACGCTGGTGCGCGCAACCCCTGCACATCGCGCCGCCGTGCCGGTGTTCGAGCCGCAGGCGCCACCGCTGGCAGCACTGTCGGCGCGGCTGAAGGCCGAATTCGACCCGAAGAATATCCTCAATCCCGGCCGTATGGCGCCGGGCGCAAGCTCTGCTACTCTCGCGCCGGCAACCGAGGGAGGAGCACAATGAGCGATCCAGGCCAAAACGGTACGTCACGCCAGACCGACCGCTGGCTGGAGCCCGGCCCGACCAACGCGCTGGTCATCTACATCCTCTATCTCGCCGGCCTAGCCATCGGCGTCAGCGGCATTGTCGGCATCGTCCTGGCCTATATCAATCGCGGTAAGGCCGGCGGCTTCGTCGAAAGCCACTACACATTCCTGATCCGCACCTTCTGGATCGGCCTGCTCTATGCACTGATCTCGGCGCTGTTGATGATCGTGGTCATCGGTGTCGTGCTGATGGTCGCGGTCGCCGTCTGGTTCATCGCCCGCTGCGTTCTTGGCCTGCAGGCGCTGCAGCGCGGCGAGGCGGTCAAGAACCCGGAAAGCTGGTTTCTGGGATTATGAGCATGATCCCCAAAAGTGGGTACCGGTTTTGGGAAAAGATCATGCTCAAACGGTAAGGATTCGTTTACGTGCAGACCAATTTCTCAGCTGCCCAGCTCGCCGATCCGCATGTCGCGGAATCGGAGAAGATCCTGCGCAAATGTGTGCATTGCGGCTTCTGCACCGCCACCTGCCCGACCTATGTGACGCTCGGCAACGAACTGGATTCGCCGCGCGGCCGGATTTATCTGATCAAGGACATGCTGGAAAACGGACGGCCGGCCGACAAGCAGATCGTCACCCATATCGACCGCTGCCTGTCCTGCCTCGCCTGCATGACCACCTGCCCGTCGGGCGTCAACTACATGCATCTGGTCGACCACGCCCGCGTCCATATCGAGGAGACCTACAAGCGTCCGCTGGCCGATCGCCTGACACGCGCCATGCTGGCCTTCGTGCTGCCCTATCCCTCGCGTTTCCGCGCGGCGCTCAAGCTGGCGAAGCTCGGCCAGCCATTCGCCGGCCTGTTTGAGAAAATCCAGGCATTGAAGCCTTTGGGCGCGATGTTGAAGCTGGCCCCGGCGTCGGTCCCGGCAGTCTCGCCGATGGCCTCGCCGGGCGTCCATGCCGGGCAGGGCGCGAAGAAAAATGGCCGCGTCGCCATCCTCACCGGCTGCGCGCAATCCGTGCTCGATCCCGGCATCAACGACACGACGATTTCGCTGCTGACCCGGCTTGGCGTTGAGGTCGTGGTGCCCGAGGGCGAGGGCTGCTGCGGCGCGCTGGTGCATCATATGGGGCGCGAGGACGCTGCCTTGGCGTCGGCCCGACGGAACGTCGACGCCTGGACGCGCGCCATCGAGCAGGGTGGACTCGACGCCATCGTCATCACCGCATCCGGGTGCGGCACCACCATCAAGGGTTACGGCTTCATGCTGCGCCTCGATCCGGCCTATGCCGACAAGGCCGCGCGCGTGTCGGCGCTGGCCAGGGACATCACCGAATATCTGGCAAGCCTCGACCTGCCCGAGCCGGTCCGCAAGCCGGGCACCATCGTCGCCTATCACTCAGCCTGCTCGATGCAGCACGGCCAGAAGATCACCCGCCAGCCGAAGGAGCTTCTGGCCAGAGCCGGCTTCGTCGTGCGCGAGCCGCGCGAAGGGCATCTGTGCTGCGGTTCGGCCGGCACCTACAACATCCTGCAGCCCGGGATTTCGGCAACGCTACGCGACCGCAAGGTCAGGAATATCGAGGCGACCGGTGCCGAAATCGTCGCCACCGGCAATATCGGCTGCATCACCCAGATCGCCTCCGCCGCGAAGCTGCCGGTGGTGCACACGATAAAGCTGCTCGACTGGGCCTATGGCGGCGAGCCGCCAAAATTGGTTTGATTGCTGCGCACCCGCCGATGAGACTGCCGAGATGCCCAACCCAAAGTCCGAAGAGATTGGAACCGTCGTTCGGCTGCTGTCGGACAGATCGCCGGCGACGTTCCAGGCCAGCTATGGCGAATGCCAGACAATCATCGCTCGTCATCTCAAGGATGGGTCCGAATTCCTGTTTGCGCTCATAAAGGCAGCGGTAGAAGCCGACGTCCAGCAAGACAATCTGATTATCGACGCCGTTTCGTTTCTCGACGACGCGCATTTGGCTCGTCTGGCATTTTTCCTGCAAGAGGAAGTGAAACGCGGAATAGACATGGAGGATCTGCTGGCTCACGTCGCCTTGCAGGCGCCGGAATTGTTTCCAGACGGTACCTTGGGCGACATTCCCGATTTCGCAGACTGGCTGACGCATGATGATCCTCGTTCGCCGCCGGCATGTCATCATTTCAGCTTTGAGGAAGGCGCTCCGAGCGACATGTCTTTTCCGACGCATCGCTATCATCCTACCTGGCATCTGCCGGCGACTGGCAGGCAACTTACGGTCGGCGGCGAAGGATCGGCAGTGTGCCCGATCTGTCGAGAGCGACTGATACATCTGATTACGCTGGACGATCTTGGGAGTGAGCTGACGATGCCTCTTCCCAGACTCCGTATCGAGACCTGTGCGAATTCTCTCGAATCGACCTATTATTCCCACGACGCTGCCGGTGTGCCGACGCCGATCGCGCCTCTGCATTCGCCCTACATTGAGAGGCCTGCAAAAGCCGCCGAGAAAAGAACTGTTCGGTTGGCACCGACCCCTAAACGGTGGCTCAGGCAGTCGTACGGGATAAGCAATTCAAGGCAAAACCTGTTTCGGCTTGGTGGGCTGCCGTCATGGATTCAGGGACCGCAGTTTCCAGTCGTTCCCGGAACGGACCGGGAAATGAAATTTCTTCTTCAGTTCGATTCACTCGCCGGTTTCTTCTGGGGCAGCGGCGGCGTGCTCTACGTCTTCTGGGATGACGAGTCCCGGATCACCTGCCATGTGCCGCAATACACGTGACGAAAGCGCCTACTCCGCCGCCAGCCGGTCTGCCGTGCCGTAGGTGGCCTGGTAGCGGGCGCGCTGGCGGCTGAGCGCTACCATCGTGTTGCGCAGCAGGATCGCCACCGTGATCGGGCCGACCCCGCCCGGCACCGGCGTGATCCAGGAGGCGACTTCCTTGACGCTTTCGGTGTCGACGTCGCCAACGATGCGGCTTTCGCCGTCCGGCCCGATCTCCGAATTGATGCCGATGTCGATCACGGCAGCGCCGGGCTTCACCATGTCGGCCTTGATCAGCCGCGGCCGGCCCACGGCGACGAACAGCGCGTCGGCGCGGCGCGCATGCGCCGCCACCGAACGCGTCATGTGGTGACAGACGGTCACCGTCGCGCCTTCGCTCATCAAAAGGAACGCGATCGGCTTGCCGACGATCTCGGAATGGCCGACGACCACCACCTCGAGCCCCTTGAGGTCGAGGCCGGTTTCCCTGAGCAGTTCGACCGAAGCGGCGGCGGTGCAGGGCGCCAGGTCGAGCTGGTTGTAGACGATGTTGCCGATCGAGGCCGGATGCATGCCCTCGACATCCTTGAGCGGATGCACCGCCGCCTGCAGCGTCTTGATCGGAATGTGCACCGGCACCGGCCGCTGGATGATGATGCCGGTGACGCGCGGGTCGGCGTTGAGCCCGTGGATTGCCGCTTCCAGCTCGCCGGCGGTGATGTCGGCGCGAAAGCGCCTTTCCTCGAAGCCGATGCCGGCCAACCCGGCCTTGGCGCGCTGGTTGCGGACATAGACGTCGACCGCGGCGGTATCGCCGACGGTGACCGACACCAGCTTGGGCGGAAAGCCTTCGGCGGTGGCGATCGCCGCGTCCTCGCGCACGCCGGCGATGATGCGTTGGGCAACCGGGCCGCCTCTGAGATAGCGGCTGTCATCGGAAAGGGACATCGGGATGGGGCCTTTATCTGGATTTTAGCCGCCACATAGCAAAGCAACCGCGAAAAGGCAGCGCGAAAAGCGAACCGTCATGCCGGTCGCGCGACGTGCCGGCAAAATCTTCCCGTCAATTCCTGCTGGCGGAAACAAAAAGGGCAGCACGGCTTGCCGCGCTGCCCTTTCGTGACTGGCCGCATCCCCACACGGCCCGTCCCCCGTTATTCAATGCTCCCGAGGCTTCTGAGCAGAATCATCGGTGAGGTCAACCGCAGATTACATCACTACAACCGTCGTGCCAACATTGACCCGCTCGTAAAGGTCGACCACGTCCTCGTTGCGCATGCGGATGCAGCCCGACGACACCGCGCCGCCGATCGTCCAGGGCTGATTGGTGCCGTGGATACGGTACTCGGTCGAGCCGAGATAGAGCGCGCGTGCGCCGAGCGGGTTTTCCATGCCGCCGGCGAGATAGGTCGGCAGATAACGGCCCTTGGCGGCTTCGCGGGCGATCATCACCGCCGGCGGCCGCCAATCCGGCCAGACGCGCTTGTTGGTGATCTTGTGGGTGCCGGACCATTCGAAGCCCGGCTTGCCGGTGCCGACGCCATAACGCCGCGCCTTACCGTTCTTCCCGACCAGATAGAGGAAATTCTCTCGCGTATCGATGACGATCGTGCCCGGCTTCTGCGGGCCGTCATAGGCGACTTCCCGCGGCAGATAGATCGGGTCGATCTGCGGCCGCATCACCATGCGCTTGGCCGGCGCCTGCACCGCTGCGGTGCGCAGCTGATCGGGTTCGGCCAGCCGCCGGTAGCGCCGTTGCGGCTGCGCCTCTTGCCGGCTCTGCCGCACGATGCCCGGCGCATGGCCGAGCTGCAGCACCCAGGGCGCCGAAAGATCCGGGCTGACCACCACCGGCGGCCTCTCCGCATAGCGGTCGTTGGCATTGGCGGCGCCGGCCGCAAGCACGGCCGCGGCGCCGAACAGTGGGAACAAGAATGTCTTCATCGCAACGCACCTTGATCGTCGAACATGCCGGGGTGCAAAGCCTCCCCGATTTCGCCGACATTGGGCGCGAAGCGGCAACCGAAACATGAATCGGAATGCGTAAAATGCCGATCTGTCAGTAAAGCTTTTGGTGTGGTTACCGTCCGGTTCAGGAATCTGGTAAAGCCGCGGTAAAGGCCGCGTCAAAACGCGTCAACGCCAAGACACGAACGGAATTCCGCCATGGATGAAAAGACAGGTCTGCTTGCCGGTCCCGACGGCATCGCCCGCTGCTTCTGGCACGGCAACCTGCCGGATTATCTGCACTACCACGACCACGAATGGGGCCGGCCGGTCGCCGACGACCGCCGCCTGTTCGAGAAGATCTGCCTCGAAGGTTTTCAGTCGGGCCTGTCCTGGCTGACCATATTGCGCAAGCGCGACAATTTCCGCGAGGCGTTTGCCGGCTTCGATGTCGACAAGGTCGCCGCCTTCACCGACGCCGATGTCGAGCGCCTGCTCGGCAATGCCGGCATCATCCGCCACCGCGGCAAGATCGTTTCGACCATCAACAACGCCAAGCGCGCCCGCGAGCTCATTGACGAGGCCGGCTCGCTGGCGGCCTGGTTCTGGAAGTTCGAGCCCGGCCCGCACGAGCGTCCCGAGATCATCGACCTCGCGCATTTGCGCGCCAATCCGACAACGGCCGTCTCGGTCCGCATTTCGAAAGAGCTGAAGAAGCGCGGCTGGAGCTTTGTCGGCCCGACCACCGTCTACGCCTTCATGCAGGCGATGGGGCTGGTCAACGACCATCTCGAGGGCTGCGTCTGCCGCGAGCCGGTCGAGGCGGAACGGAAAGCGTTCAAGCGGCCGAAATAGCGGCTCAGGCGCCGCCGGCGCCGGCCAGGAAAAACCCGGCAAGGATGGCCGCCAGCGCGGCGAACACCGGATAGATTACCAGCAGTCCGGTCATCAGCACGTCGCGCATGGTCGGTCCGCTGCGCTGTTGCGCCGCGACCTCGAACGGTCCGGCGATTTGCTTCGTCTTCGGGGCATAACCATCGGCCGGCCGCAGCCGGACCGAGGCGTCGCGTGCCCGGCTATCGATGATGTCGAACTTCTGTAGCGTGGCCATGGCCCCGAACCCCTTGTTTCGGCGCGCTTATCGGCCCGGATTGTGTCGGCACGATGCCGCGCGCATGGCGCAATTGTTTCAGCTTCTTTTTCTTGCCTTCTCGCGCAGGGGGAGCAGGGAGAAGCGCAAACCCTTGCCTTCTCCGGGCTGCATCGGTTAGGACACCCGCGCCGTGGAAATCGGTTATTTAACCGATCCCCGAAGCGCCACGAAACACCGAGTACCCATCCCATGGCCGACAAATCCGAAAAGATGAAAGCGCGGCTGCCGCGCGGCTTTGTCGACCGCGGCGCCGACGATCTGCGCACCGTCGAGAAGATGATGGCGACGATCCGCTCGGTCTTTGAGCTTTACGGTTTCGAGCCGGTCGACCCGCCGCTGATCGAATACACCGATGCGCTCGGCAAATTCCTGCCCGACCAGGACCGGCCGAACGAGGGCGTGTTCTCGTTCCAGGACGATGACGACCAGTGGCTGTCGCTGCGCTACGACCTGACCGCGCCGATGGCGCGCTTCGTCGCCGAGAATTTCGAGCGCCTGCCGAAACCCTATCGCAGCTATCGTTCCGGCTGGGTGTTCCGCAACGAGAAGCCCGGTCCCGGCCGCTTCCGCCAGTTCATGCAGTTCGACGCCGACACGGTAGGCACGCCGGGTGTCGCGGCCGATGCCGAGATGGCGATGATGATGGCCGACGTGATGGAGGCGCTCGGCATCAAGCGCGGTGATTACGTCGTCCGCGTCAACAACCGCAAAGTGCTCGACGGTGTGCTCGAGGCGATCGGCCTCGGCGGCGACGAGAACGCTGGCCGCCGGCTGCAGGTGCTGCGGGCGATCGACAAGCTGGACAAGCTGGGCGTCGAGGGCGTGCGCCTGCTTTTGGGCGCCGGGCGCAAGGACGAGAGCGGTGATTTTACCAAGGGCGCCGGGCTGGGTAACGCTCAAATCGATGTTGTGATCAGCTATTTCACGGTCATGGCGCAGCATGATCCCGAACAAGTTGTCCAGACACTGGGATCTATCACCCCAGGGCTCAGCAATCTTGTCGAGGAAAGAAAACTCGAACATCTCGGCATCACGAACGCCTCGTTTGTCGAGGGTCTTGCAGAGTTGGAGCAGATAAGAACCATGGTCGCGCAAAGCGGCTACGGTGAGGATCGCATTCGCATCGATCCCTCCGTTGTGCGTGGCCTCGAATATTACACCGGCCCGGTCTACGAGGCCGAGCTGCTGGCCGAAATCCCCAACGAGGACGGCCAGATCGTGCGCTTCGGCTCGGTTGGCGGCGGCGGACGTTATGACGGCCTCGTCTCGCGCTTTCGTGGCGAGCCGGTGCCGGCGACCGGTTTTTCGATCGGCGTCTCGCGGCTGATGACGGCGCTGAAGAACCTCGGCAAGCTCGATACTTCCGATGTCATCGCGCCGGTCGTCGTGCTGACCATGGACAAGGACACGGAAAGCCTCGGCCGCTACCAGAAGATGGTGGCCGAGCTGCGCGCCGCCGGCATCCGCTCGGAAATGTATCTCGGCGGCGCCGGCATGAAGGCGCAGTTGAAATATGCCGACCGCCGCGGCAGCCCGGTCGCCGTCATCCAGGGCGGCGACGAGCGCGCCAAGGGCGAGGTGCAGATCAAGGACCTGATCGAAGGCGCGAAAATGTCGGCCGAGATCGCCGACAACGCCGAATGGCGCGCCGCACGACCGGCGCAGGTGACCGTGTCGCAAGGCGATCTGGTCGCCGAGGTGAAGAAGATACTGGCGGCGCAGGCCGAGGAGCGGGCGCGTGGCAAGTAGGGCGCCGCTTCCTTCTCCCCCTGGGGGAGAAGGTGGCCGAGCGAAGCTCGGTCGGATGAGGGGTGTTCCAGGGAACGCCGACGCCTCATTTCTTCCGGCACCCCTCATCCGTCTTGGCGCTTCGCGCCAATCCACCTTCTCCCACAGGGGGAGAAGGGAAGGGCGCCTGCCGTGACCTCGCGCCCCGCCATCGCATCCGACATCACCAGCCTCTTCGCCGCGCGCAACACCCACGCGGTCGAGGTCGCTGTGCTGCAGCCGGCCGATCCGTTCCTCGACATGGCCGGCGAGGATTTGCGGCGCCGCATCTTTCTCACCGAAAGCGAGACCGGGCAGACGCTTTGCCTGCGGCCGGAATTCACCATTCCGGTCTGCCTCGACCACATCGCCAGCCAGGCCGGCACGCCGCGCCGCTATTCCTATCTCGGCGAGGTGTTTCGCCAGCGCCGCGAGGGCGGCAACGAGTTCTTCCAGGCCGGCATCGAGGATCTCGGCGACCGCGACACGGCGGCCGCCGACGCCCGTTCGCTGGCCGATGCGCATGCGCTGCTGTCGCTGGTGCTGCCCGGCCGGGAGCTGGCGGTGACGCTCGGCGACCAGACCATCTTCGAGGCGGTGCTGGCCGCGCTTGGCCTGCCGCGCGGCTGGCGCATGCGGCTGGCGCGCGCCTTCGGCTCGGCGCCGATGCTTGAGGCAGCCCTTGCCGACCTCGCCAATCCACCGCGCAACAGCCAGCTTGCCGGCGCGGCCGCCGCCCTTGTCCTCGACGGCGATCTTGACGGTCTTTCGGCGCATATCGCCGGCGGCATGGAAGAGGCCGGCCTGTCGGCAACGGCCGGGCGTTCGCCGTCCGAGATTGCGCGGCGCCTGATCGAGAAAGCCGAACTGCGCAGCGTACGGCTGTCGAACGAGGCATTCGCGGCACTAAAGAGTTTCCTGGCGATCGACGTGCCGCTCGACAGCGCCGCCGGAGCGCTCGAACGTTTTGCAGCCGATGCCGGGCTTTCACTGGGGGCTGCGCTGGAGAATTTCGCAGCCCGCGCCGCGGCCATCGCAAGCCTCGGCCTGCCGATGTCTGAAATCAGCTACGACGCCGCCTTCGGCCGGCCGCTCGATTACTACACCGGCCTGGTCTTCGAGATCGCGGCGCAGGATGGCGACCGGCCGCTCGCCGGTGGTGGCCGCTACGACCGGCTGCTGACGCTGCTCGGCGCCAAAACGCCGATCCCTGGCGTCGGTTTTTCCGTCTGGCTCGACCGCATCGAGGCGCTGCGGGAGACGGCGCCATGATCACGCTGGCGATCCCGTCGAAAGGCCGGCTCAAGGAGCAGGCGCTGCAGGTGCTGGCCAAGGCCGGGCTTGCCGTCAGCCTGCCCGGCGACGAGCGCAAATATCGCGCCCGCATCGACGGCCTTGACGGCGTCGAGATAGCGTTCCTGTCCGCCTCGGAGATATCAGGCGAGATCGGCCAGGGGTCGGTCGATCTCGGCATCACCGGCGAGGACCTTTTGCGCGAAAACCTTGCCGATTGCGAGGCGCGCGCCGAAATCATCGCCCGCCTCGGTTTCGGCAATGCCGATGTCGTCGTCGCCGTGCCCGACATCTGGCTCGATGTCGACACGATGGCCGACCTCGACGACGTCGCCGCCGATTTCCGCCAGCGCCACGGCCGCCGGCTCAGGATCGCCACCAAATACTGGCGCCTGACCCAGCAGTTCTTTTCGCAAAAGCACGGCATCCAGGTCTACCGCATCGTCGAAAGCCTCGGCGCCACCGAGGGTGCGCCGGCGGCCGGATTGGCCGATATCGTCGTCGACATCACCACCTCAGGTTCGACGCTGCGCGCCAACCATCTCAAGGTGCTGGCCGACGGCGTCATCCTGCGCTCGCAGGCCTGCCTCGTCGCGTCGAGGAAGATGCGTTCGGCGGCCGACGAGGCGACTTTGCGCGATATTGCGGCCAGGATGGCATCGGTGAATTCAGGCTGACGTCGCCAATCTCCCCCCTTGAGGGGGAGATGTCGCCGAAGGCGACAGAGGGGGTCGGTACGTCTTGACGCGACTCTCCTAACGGACAGAACAGGCAGGTGCTCCACGCGAGACGACCCCCTCTGGCCTGCCGGCCATCTCCCCCTCAAGGAGGGAGATTGGCAGCTTGGCCGCTGGCACCGACCTGACGCGATTTTCTTGACGTACAGCAATTTTGTTCTTGCTTTGTGCCGGCAGCTATGCTATTAATCTCGTTACGGTGCCAATTGGCCCCGAAGACCCGCCCGCCGAGGCGGGTTTTTTATTTTCGGCCCTTACAGGCGAGTTCCCACCCAGCCCCACCATGGACGGGATTTCCACCACCCCGCCGGGCTGATAGGCTCGGCTGGTCTGCGGAGGACACGGCGATGCCGATCAATCTCGACGAGTTGAAGAATGCCACCAGCCTGCGCTCCAAGCGCGATGGCGGCTCGTTCGTTGCGCCGGTCGACGGCACGGCGCATGTCTCGGGCGAGCGCAGCGTGCCGCTGCTCAACCTGACCATCCCGGCGCTGTTTGCCGATACGGTCGGCAAATACGGCACGCTCGATGCCGCCGTCTTCGTCGAGCAGGACAAGCGCTTCACCTGGGAAGAGCTGTCCGAGACTGTCGATGCGCTCGCCGCCGGTTTCCTGGCGCTCGGCCTCGAGAAAGGCGACCGCGTCGGCATCTGGTCGCCGAACCGCTGGGAATGGCTGGCGACGCAATTTGCCACCGCCCGCATCGGCCTGGTCCTGGTCAACATCAACCCGGCCTACCGGCTGGTCGAACTGGAGTATGCCTTGAACAAGGTCGGCTGCAAGGCGCTGGTCACCGCCGCCACATTCAAGAGCTCCGACTATCTCGGCATGATCGCGACGCTGGCGCCGGAGATCGCCAACGCTGCGCCGGGCAAGCTCGAGGCCAACAAGCTGCCGGCGCTGAAGACCGTCATCCGCATGGACGAGGAGAATTCTGCGGGCATGTTCAATTTCGCCGACGTGCTGGCGATGGCTGGCCGCGACGAGCATGACAAGCTCGACCGGATTTCAGCGGGGCTGAAACCGGACGACGCCATCAACATCCAGTTCACCAGCGGCACGACTGGCGCACCCAAGGGCGCGACGCTGACCCACAACAACATCGTCAACAACGGCAATTTCGTCACTTCGGCGATCCGGCTCACCGTCGACGACCTGCTGTGCATCCCGGTGCCGCTCTATCATTGCTTCGGCATGTCGATGGGCACGATGGGCTGCGTCACCAAGGGCGCGACCATGGTTTTCCCGAGCGAGGGGTTCGATGCGGGCGCCACCCTGAAGGCGGTGGCAACGGAACGCTGCACCGCGCTCTACGGCGTGCCGACCATGTTCGTCGGCCTGCTCGACCATCCGGAGTTCGCCTCCTTCGATCTCACCAGCCTGCGCACCGGCATCATGGCCGGCTCGCCATGCCCGATCGAGGTGATGAAGAAGGTGGTGTCGCTGATGCACATGGCAGAGGTGACCATCGCCTACGGCATGACCGAGACCAGCCCGGTCTCGTTCCAGAGCAGCGTCGACGACCCTCTGGAAAAGCGCGTCTCGACCGTCGGCCGCGTCCATCCGCATGTCGAGGTCAAGGCCATCGACGCCGAAGGTGCCACCGTCGCCGTCGGCGCGCCGGGCGAGCTCTGCACGCGCGGTTATTCCGTGATGAAGGGCTATTGGGACGATGAGCAGAAGACCCGCGAGGCCATCGACGCCGACGGCTGGATGCACACCGGCGACCTCGCCACCATCGATGCCGAGGGCTATTGCAACATCGTCGGCCGGGTCAAGGACATGGTCATCCGCGGCGGCGAGAACGTCTATCCGCGCGAGGTCGAGGAGTTCCTCTATCGCCACCCCAAGGTCAAGGAGGTGCAGGTGTTCGGCATTCCCGACCCGAAATACGGCGAGGAGCTGTGCGCCTGGATCGTGCTGAAGCCCGGCCAGATCACCACCGAGCAGGAGATCAAGGCCTTCTGCGCCGGCCAGATCGCCCATTTCAAGATCCCGCGCTACATCCGCTTCCGCACCGAATTGCCGATGACCGTGACCGGCAAGCCGCAGAAATTCCTGATGCGCCAGGCGATGGTCGACGAGCTGGGATTGGTGACGCAGAAGACGGCGTGAAAAGGCTTCCGTTTGTATCTACGCGTGACGGAGGCGTTGTTTGGGCAACATATTTGAGGGGTGTTCCATGCGGATTGGGTTAGGCGTGCTTTTCCTGGCAACTCAGCTGGCAGCCACCGCGGTGCTGGCGCAGACGGCGGCCGAGCGTGAGGCCTGCCAAGCGGATTACCAAAGATTGTGCAAGGGCGTGTTGCCGGGCGGTGGCCGCGTCGTCAAATGCCTGGCCGGTCACATGAGCGAGCTGACGCCCGAATGCAAGAAGGTCGTCAAGGCCAACACGCCCGGCTAGCGCGCGAGCTTCCTGCGGGTTGGAACGCAAAAGAATGACAATGAGCGGTTTCGCAAGATCGGCGGTTTCCTATGGCATGCCGTTGGCCGCGCTGGCGATGGCTGTCGCGGTCAGGGCCAGCGGGGTGTCGGTGGACGAAGGGTCGCTGGGCACCAGGATATTCATCGGCGCGCTGTCGAGCGCGATCATGTTCATCACCATTTTCGTGGTGCTCGACCACGCCGAGGCGGTGGCCAGGCGGGTGGGCGAGCCGTACGGCACGTTGGTGCTGACCATCGCGGTGACGGCAATCGAAGTGTCGATCATCGTTTCCATCATGCTGCATGGGGCCAACAACCCGACGCTTGCACGCGAATCCGTGTTCTCGACGGTGATGATCACCTCCACCGGCGTCGTCGGCATGTGTCTGACGTTTGGCGGCTGGCGCCATCGCAAGCAGGCGATCGTCCGGCAAGGGACCAGCGCCTATCTGGCGGTTCTGGTCGCGCTCAGCGTCATGACGCTTATTCTGCCGACCTACACGCGAACCACCGATCCCGGCACGTTTTCGGCGGCCCAACTTGGCTTCGTCAGCGTCCTTTCAGTGCTGCTCTATGCCGGTTTTCTGTTCGCGCAGACTGTCCGCCACCGGGACGATTTCATCGACGGGCAAGCGCATAGCGTTTCGACGCGAACCGACGCCCACGAAAGCGTCGCCGCCGGCGCTGTTCTCCTGCTGATCGGGCTGATCGGCATCGTCATGCTGGCCGAACAGGTCGCCGCCAGCGTCGAGGATGCGCTCGTCGCCTACCAGGTGCCGCAGGCCGACGCCATTGTCGGCGCGATGATCGCGGGCTTGGTTCTGATGCCGGAGGCCATTTCGGCGGTTCGCGCCGCACTCAACAACGAGCTGCAGCGCGGCCTGAACGTCGCCATGGGTTCGGCCTGTGCCACAATCGGCCTGACAATACCGGGCATAGCCGCCGCCAGCCTGCTGACCGGAAGAGGCCTGACCCTGGGGCTGCCGGCGACCGACACGGTGCTTTTGGTCCTGGCGCTTTTCATCTGCAATGTGAGTTTCAGCACGGAAAGGACGACGTTCTTGACCGGCTTGGTCCATCTGGTGGTGTTTTTTACTTGGGTGTTTTTGATATTTGTGCCGTGAGGGGGGCATGGGGGCAGGCAGATACTGACGACTGTTCTCGACCGAGCAGCCACGCGTTTCCGCACTGAGTTGCGAAGTAGGCAAGCCGCAGAAGTTCCGGATGAGGCGATGGTCGAGAGTTGGGGTGGTGACGGCAAAGACGGCTTGAGGGGCGGGCGCCAATTTGTCTCCTTTGCGCCATGGGCGGACGCTTAGTATCGAGGCCTTGAACGTCTCGATCGGGCCGGAAGCGGACTTGCGGCTTGGAGGCTTGGAATGTGAGAAGCGGACGTTCAGGCGCCCCCATGCATCGACGCGATCTGACCCATTCACGACAGTCGAAATCACGGTGAATGGGTCCGCTTGCGCCTGTAAAGCGAACGTACGACGTGCTACGAATCTCGCCTGGCTGGTCCTGGGCGGACCAGAGCAGCTAACGTCTATGCTATAGCCCTCCTGAATCCCTGGGTTTGGACACCAGTTCGAGCGGAGCGCCAGAGAGATGCCCTGAGGCGCTGCTGTCACGTGGGATGGCTGCCTCGCAGGCGCCGCCCTCTGATAGCTCATGGGCGCTTGAGGCGGCGATCGCGGGATAGTCGGTATAGCCAGCGGAGCCGCCGCCATAGAGCGTCGCCGAGTTGAACTCCGTCAGCGGCGTGCGCGTCTTCAGCCGTTCCACAAGGTCGGGATTGGCGATGAACGGGCGCCCGAAGGCGAACAGATCCGCCTTGCCCTCGGCGAGCCGCGACGCCGCGAGTTCGAGGTCGTAGCCGTTATTGGCGATATAGGTATTGTTGAAGCGCCGGCGGAGCGATCCGAAGTCGAACGGCGCGACATCGCGCGATCCGCCCGTGGCGCCCTCGACGACATGGATATAGACGATGCCCAAAGCATCGAGTTGATCGACGATATAGTCGAACTGCGCCTGGGGGGCGCTGCTCGAGACGCCGTTGGCGGGCGAGACGGGCGAAATCCGGATGCCGGTGCGCTCTGCGCCGATCTCCTCGACCACCGCAGTCGCAACCTCCAGCATCAGCCGGGCGCGGTTCTCGACCGATCCGCCATAAGCATCCGTGCGGACATTGGCACCGTCCTTGGCGAACTGGTCCAGCAGATAGCCGTTGGCGCCATGAATCTCGACGCCATCGAAGCCGCCCTCAATGGCGTTCGCGGCTGCTTGCCGGAAATCGTTGACGATCCCCGCAAGCTCGTCGAGCGCCAGCGCGCGGGGCGCCGAAACCTCGACAAAGCCGTTGTTCACGAACGTCTTGGTCGCGGCCCGGATTGCCGAGGGCGCGACGGGCGCGGCGCCGTTCTCCTGCAGATCGACGTGCGAGACGCGGCCGACGTGCCAGAGCTGCAGGAAAATCCGCCCGTCCTTGGCGTGCACCGCGGTCGTGACCTTTCGCCAGCCGTCGATCTGAGCCTGAGAATAGATGCCGGGCGTGTCCTGGTAACCTTGTCCCTGCCGCGAGATCTGCGTGGCCTCGGAGATCAGCAGGCCGGCGGAGGCCCGCTGGCCGTAATACTCGGCGGCAAGATCGCCCGGAACGAAGCCCGGGCCAGCGCGATTGCGCGTGAGGGGCGCCATGACGATACGATTGGAGAGCGTCAGCGAGCCGAGAGAATAAGGCTCAAAAAGTGCTTTGTTGGTCATAGGTCACCTTGTTTGTCCCCGCCGCGACGAGGTCGTTATCAAATGGATTCGTTGGTGCTCAGGCGACCTTGCGGTACCGCTCGGCGGGATGTTCGTTCCGATAGTTCGGAAGCATGGCCTGGCGCGCGGCCTGAAGCGCGTCCCACTGCCCGGCATCGGGGAGTGGCGGGATGGTCACCGGTTCGCGGCGGTCGAAGCCGACCAGCGCCGCATCAACCAGATCGTCCACCTCCATCACGTTGGAAAGCGTGTTGATGTCGGCGCCGACGTGGTCCCAGATCTCCGTACGCGTCGTGGCGGGCAGCACGGCCTGGACGTAGACACCCTTCGGCGCGAGCTCGAGGCTGAGCCCCTGCGACAGAAACAGCACGAAGGCTTTGGTTGCGCCGTAGACCGTCATGCCGAACTCCGGCGCCAGGCCGACCACGGAGCCGATGTTGACGATCGACCCTTCGCCAGCTTTCGCAAGACGCGGGGCCATGGCGCTGGCAAGCCGCAGAAGTGCGGTCGTGTTGAGCGCAACCAGCCGTGCGACGTCATCGGTACTCTGCTCGATGAAGCTTCCGCCGATGGCTGTTCCGGCATTGTTGACCAGAATCCCGATGCGTGCGTCATCGCGCAGCCTCGTCTCTACCGTTGCAAGCTCGGCAGGCTGCGTAAGATCAGCCTGGATGATGTCGATCGCAACGCCAGTTTCCTGACGGAGCCGGGCTCCCAGTGCCTCCATTCGTGCCACGTCACGGGCAACCAGCACGAGGTCGTGTCCGCGGCGGGCGAACCGTTCGGCATAGGAAGCTCCGATGCCAGTGGAGGCGCCGGTTATGAGGACTGATGGAACGGTGGTCATGGCATTGCTCTTTTCTCTGATGGAACCTATATTCATGACGATCATCATGATTGCGGCTAAATATGATGGGCATCATGTAAATGTCAACGGGGCCGACGGAGAATTTTGAAATGAAGGTCAGTCGAGAGCAGATGGCGGAGAACCGTCACCGGATATTGGATGCGGCCAGCCGGCTGTTTCGCGAGAAGGGGTTCGACGCGGTCAGCGTGGCGGAAGTGATGAAGGCCGCCGGGCTCACCCATGGCGGCTTCTATGGTCATTTCAGTTCGAAGGACGACCTGATCGCGCAGACCCTTGCCCACGTCCTCGCCGCGGACTCAGGCGGAGGGGGCGATCTTCGCGCTTATGTAGGTTCCTATCTTTCGCCCCGGCATCGCGACAACTGCGCCGGCGGTTGCCCGACGGCGGGCCTTGCCGCAGCCATCCGCCATCAGACCCCGGCTGCACGCTCGGCCATGACGGAAGGCCTACGATCGCAGATCGACCGTATCGGCAAGGCGCTCCCGGAGTTGGATCCGGCAGACAGACGCCGCGCGGCGATCGGAAGCTGGGCAGCGATGGTGGGGGCAGTAATCCTCGCCCGGGCGATCGACGATCCCGCGCTCTCGGATGAAGTGCTTGAGCAGACGCGTGCCTGGGTCGATGCCGGGATCAGCCAAGTGTCTGCCAGCTAGGTGGTCTGCGGCAGGAGTGCTCTTGTCGAGAGCAATGCGGCTATCGGCGTTGGTTGGGTGGCTATCTTGCAGAATATCGCACCGCAGCGTGCAATCAGCGGGATTCGCGGACCAAGAGGGTTTCGAACTTCCCTGTTCAGGCAATCGCCCAATTTCCGCTAAACTGGCGAATGAAGCCGTTCAACGGCAGAACATCGAATGACCGCTCCTGGCGCAACTACGCCCTCAAGCGCGGTCGCCGGTGTTGTCCGCTGTAAGGCGGTGGCACAACTAACTTTAACGGCCGACCTTGGGGCGCGTTGCAGACCGGCAGCCTCGGGGCCGATAGCGGAATGGCGGCTTTAACGTTTGAAGAAGGATTGCGGACGTTCAGCCCGACGGGACCAAGGTCTGCTCCCGGGTCTAGCCGTCCCGTCTCAATGGCGTCCCGGACCGCCCGGTGGATCTGCGTTGCCAGTGGCGGGGCAGCCACAGGGTGGACATTTCAGCCCACATGGAAAATGATCATATTGCCATGCACAACACTGCAGTGCTCTGATCTCGACGAAAAGCCTGAGCGTAGAAGCGGATCAACCGACCTCCGGGTCCAGCGAGCGAGGACGCAAATGGACACCCCAGAGAATGGGCAATTGCATCGCGACGCGGGCGGGCGACCCTGTCGATCGGCCGGCTGGCTTCCCCGCGCCGCCGTGTCGGCGGCATTCCTGCTCGGCATGGCTTTCAGCAGCACTGCGTTTGCGCAGGACCAGCAGCTACCCGTGGTGACAGCGGCCAAGCCGGTGGTCCGTGAAATCGTCGAAGACGACGAGTTCGTCGGGCGCTTCGAAGCCGTCGACCAGGTCGCCATCCGTTCGCGCGTCAGCGGCTATCTGGACAAGGTCAGCTTCCAGGACGGCGCACTGGTCAACAAGGGCGACCTGCTCTTCACCATCGACGAGCGTCCGTACCAGGCGGCTTATGATGCCGCCAAGTCGCAAGTGGACGTCGCCAAGAGTCTGCTCGAATTCTCCAAGATGCAGCTGGATCGCGCCGACGAACTCGCCAAGACCGGCAATATCTCAACCGCGACGGTCGACGACCGCCCGCGGGAATACCTTTCGGCGCAGGCGCAGATGCAGGGCGCGACGGCTGCGCTGACGACGGCCAGCCTGAACATGGAATTCACCGAGATCAAGGCGCCCTTGTCCGGCCGCATCGACCGCCGGCTGGTGTCGGTCGGCAACCTCGTGCAGCCGGATTCCACCTTGCTGACGACCATCGTTACGCGCGATCCGATCGACTTCTATTTCGACGTCGATGAGCGCCTGTATTTCAGCTATGCCCGCGACGCGAAGGAGCGCGGCGGCAGCATGCAGGAAGGCGCCGGCGGGCTCGAGGTGGTGGTTCGCGTCGCCGACCGCGCGGAGGCGGTATTCAAAGGCAAGCTCGATTTTGCCGAGAACCGGATCGACAACGCGACCGGCACCATGCGGGTGCGTGCAAGGTTTCCCAACGCCGATGGCATTCTCCAGCCAGGCATGTTCGGGCGCATCAACGTGCCGGGGTCGCTGCCGCATAGCGGCGTGCTGGTGCCCGACGAGGCGATCGGCGCCGATCAGGATCGCCGCATCGTGTTCCTGGTGGATGAGGCCGGGATGGTGTCGGCGAAGCCCGTGCGCACCGGCCCGCTTCTCGACGGCTACCGGGTCATCCGCCAGGGCCTGACCGGCGACGAGACAATCATCGTCAAAGGGCTGATGCACGCCAGGCCCGGCACCAAGGTGAAGGTCGAGATGGTGACGTTGCCGCCCAAGGCCGAGACCGCCGAGTTGCAGCAATGAGGTTCGCACATTTCTTCGTCGACCGTCCGATCTTCGCATCGGTCGTTTCGATCGTCCTGCTGATCCTCGGCGGGATTGCTTATACCCAGCTGCCGGTCGCGCAATATCCCGAGATCGCGCCGCCGACCATCGTCGTTCGCGCGCAGTATCCGGGCGCCGACGCCGAGACGGTCGCAGCGACGGTGGCAACGCCGATCGAGCAGGAGATCAACGGCGTCGAGGGCATGCTCTACATGTCGTCCTATTCGTCGGGCGACGGGGCGATGGCGCTGACCATCACCTTCAAGCTGGGCACCGATCTCGACCAGGCTCAGGTGCTGGTGCAGAACCGCGTGTCGGTCGCCGAGCCGCGCCTGCCCGAAGAAGTCCGCCGCCTCGGCATCACCACCACCAAGAGCTCGCCCGACCTGATGATGGTCGTGCACATGCTGTCGCCCGACAATACCTACGACCAGCTCTACGTCTCGAACTACGCCCGCTCGCGGGTGCGCGACATACTGCTCAGACTAGACGGCGTCGGCGACCTCATCATCTTCGGCGAACGCGAATATTCGCTGCGCATCTGGCTCGATCCGGAAAAACTGTCCGCCCTGGGGATGACCTCGGGCGATGTGGTGCAGGCGCTGCGCGACCAGAACGTCCAGGTGTCGGGCGGCTCGATCGGCGCGCCGCCGACCAGCACCGGCACGGCGTTCCAGTACACTGTCACCACGCAAGGCCGCTTCAACGACGCACGCGACTTCCGATACGTGATCGTCAAATCGACCGACGACGGCCGCCTCATCTCGCTGCAGGACGTGGCGCGCATCGAGCTCGGCGCCAAGGATTACGTCACCAACTCCTATCTCAACGGCAAACCGGCGGTGGCGCTCGCCATCTTCCAGCGGCCGGGCACCAATGCGCTCGCCGCAGCCGCGGAGATCCAGGACAAGATGAAGGAGCTTTCCCGCGACTTCCCGAAGGGGTTGAGCTACGACATCGTCTACAATCCGACCGAGTTCGTCGCCGAGTCGATCCAGGAGGTCTACAAGACGATTCTCGAGGCGATGCTGCTGGTCATCATCGTCATCATCGTCTTCCTGCAATCGTGGCGCATGGCGATCGTGCCGATCGTGGCGATCCCCGTGTCGCTGATCGGCACGCTGGCGGTGCTTTACGCCGCCGGCTTCTCGCTCAACATGCTGACGCTGTTCGGCCTAGTTCTGGCGATCGGCATCGTCGTCGACGATGCGATCGTCGTGGTCGAAAACGTCGAGCGCAATATCGCCAGAGGGCTGGCGCCCAATCCGGCGTCGCACCTGACCATGGACGAAGTCGGAACGGCCGTCATCGCGATCTCGCTGGTGCTGATAGCCGTGTTCGTACCGACAGCCTTCATCCCCGGCATTTCTGGGCAGTTCTATCTGCAGTTTGCGATCACCATCGCGGTGTCGACGGCGATCTCGGCATTCAATTCGCTGACGCTTTCGCCGGCGCTGGCCGCACTGCTGTTCAAGCCGCATCACGCCGCGGCGGCGCCGCCGCGCTTTTTCCTGGCGCGGTTCGGACGGGCGCTCGCCGACGGCTTCAATCACGGCTTCGACAGGGTCGCCCATTGGTATTCGAGCATCATTCGCGTGCTGGTCGGCTCGTGGATAACGATCGCCGCCATGCTGGCCGTTTTCGCGGCCCTCATCTACGCCACGGTCTACATGGTGCAGTCGGTGCCGCGCGGTTTCATTCCGTCGCTTGACCAGGGCTATGCGATCGTCGTCATCCAGTTGCCGGACGGCGCTTCGCTGTCGAGGACCGATGCGGTCATCCAGCAGGCGTCGCAGATCATCCAGAAAACGCCAGGCGTCGACTACGCAGTCGCCTTCGCCGGCTTCTCCGGCGCGACCTTCACCAACGCTAGCAACGCGGGCGTGATCTTCGCCAGGTTCAAGCCGTTTGACGAGCGACTGAAAGCCGGCCAGTCGGCGACCCAGGTCATCGGCAATCTGTTCGGCAGCCTGCAAAGCATCAAGGAAGCCTTCATTATCGCACTGCCGCCGCCGCCGATCCGCGGCGTCGGCAATGCCGGCGGCTTCAAGCTGCAAATCCAGGAGCGCAACAGCGCCGACATGCGGCAGATCCTGGCGCTTGCCAACGAAATCGCCGGCAAGGCCAACAAGACGCCGGGGCTGACGGGTGTGTTCACCACGTTCTCCGCGTCGAGCCCGCAATTCTTCCTGGCGATCGATCGCGACAAGGCACGCATCCTGAACGTGCCGATCCCCAACATCTTCGAGGCGCTGTCGATCAATTTGGGTACCGCCTACGTCAACGACTTCAACGCTTTCGGGCGCGTCTACCAGGTGCGGGCGCAGGCCGACCAGGCGTTCCGTCTCGATCGCGCCGACATCTTGAAACTGAAGGTGCGCTCGGCGACCGGCGCGCTGGTTCCGCTCGGCACGTTGGTCGAGATCCGCGACGTCACCGGCCCGGCGCTGGTCCAGCGCTACAACATGTACGTTTCGGTGCCGCTGCAGGGCAACGCCGCGCCCGGCGTTTCCACGGGCGACGCGCTGGCATTGATGGAAGGGATCACGGCAAAGACGCTGCCGGCCGGTACCTCCTATGAATGGACCGAGCTCGCCTATCAGGAGCGCAACACCGGCAATGCCGCTGTCTATATCTTCGGACTGTCGGTGCTGTTCGTGTTCCTGGCGCTGGCGGCGCAATATGAAAGCTGGGTGCTGCCGTTCGCCATTGTGCTGGTGGTGCCGCTCGGCGTGCTCGCGGCGTTGCTCGGCGTGTCGCTCCGAGGGCTGGACAACAACATCCTCGTGCAGATCGGCCTCATCGTGCTAATCGGGCTTGCCGCCAAGAACGCGATCCTGATCGTCGAATTCGCGCGGCAGGCGCAGGAACGCGGGCTGTCGGCTGCCGAGGCTGCCGTCGAAGCCTGCCGGCTCAGGCTGCGGCCGATCCTGATGACCGCCTTCTCGTTCATCCTCGGCGTCGTGCCGCTGATGATCGCAACGGGCCCGGGCGCAGAAATGCGCCAGTCGCTCGGCACCGCGGTATTCTCCGGCATGCTCGGCGTCACTTTCGTCGGCCTGTTCCTGACGCCGGTGTTCTACGTCACGCTCAGGTCGCTGTTTTCACGGCGCAAGCCCCGTGCCGAGGCAGAGCCTTCGGGGCCGGCAGAGGCGCCATCGGAGACGGCCGCCGAGTAGGGTTACGAATTCGCCGCGTCGGGCGCGGCTTATCACTCCAGAAAATCGGCGCGGCGCGGCAACGGCCACGATCTGCGCGACCTCGGCGTCGAGGTGCGGCGGAGACCCTGCTCGGTCTGATCCAGCCTAACAGCCGCATCCAGCTCAGTGAGACGATGCCGGGCGGCGAGGCCAATGCGATCTTCTATCTGGTCGACCGGGCGGGGCTTGAGGGCGCAACCGCGACCTCCGGAGTCCTCGCTTGCGATGTCTGCTTTCAGGACGCGGAGAAGCTGATCTCTACGGCCGAGATCGGGCGCGAAGCGGTTATCCACGATCTTCAGGTTTTGACCCAGAACGGCCTTTCCCCGGTAGTGAGCGGGAAGGGCGCGGTCGTCGAGCGAGTTGTCAGCCGCCTATTTCCGCAGCCCATTAATGTGCAACTTGGGAAGCCGCTGACATCAATTCCTCCGGATTCGGCGCCTTGGGGGTATTGAGGCCAGCCTCCAGAACTTCAGTGAAGCTCCAGCGTACAATGCCCCCTCGGTCGATGAGAAACTGACCAACCAGCAACTCCTTAGCGGAAGCCATCATCTGCTGATCGGCTTCCGTAATCTCATACCCCTCCTTCTTGTTGAGCAACTCGTTTATTGCGATGGGGTCCATAGGCTCGGGCAACTCACCCGGGAGATCGATACGGATCCCCATGACCTTGTCCATCCCGATCTCGCGCAAGCCGAAAGCACGGTGCGAGGCCCGCTCCGGGTCGGACGCGGCGAGAAGATCGGGTGTCGGATGGTAACGGAAATAGAGCCGTGCCCGCTCTACCGGCGTATTGACGACCGCCAGGCATTCGACGCCTTTCTCAGCCAGAGCCGGCTTGAGTTGCGCCATTGCCGCGACATTGCGCCGGCAGAACGCACAGTGCAGGCCTCGAAACAAGCCGATCAACAATGGGCTACGACCTCGAAAATCAGTGAGCGCGATTTTGCCTTCGCGGGAGATCGCATCGAGAATAATATTCGGCGCCCGGTCGCCCGGCTGCAGCGGGCGTTCGACATTACTCGCGGACATGGACAACCTCCTCGCCCGGGTAAGCACACCCAGTCATCGGGGTTGAGTCCGTGCTGGGGGACGCCAGGGCAAAAATTGCTTTCGACCTTTGCCATATTGCCGAGGTCGAGATTACGCGCGTTGCAGGTGCATCATAACACGAAAAAAGCCTCTGCGGGTCGCCCGTTTCGCGAGCTGTCGCGAGCGCTGTGGTAAACAGTGTATCGTCTCATCCGTGCCATGGGACGACACAGCGGCGGGACCGATTGGATCTTCACATGCTTGCGGTGTTCAAGGCTTGAAACTTGGGCGGCTTCGATGTGCCCGGACGTCAAATGCCGACCGCATGGATCGCAGATCTCCGACCTCAGCGGAACCGATCCGCCATGCAGCCGGTTAAACCGGCATGAAGCTCCCCACCAACCCAAGGCCAAGCCATGAGCATTCTGCAAACCACGAAGAAAGCTGTCGAGCAGGTCACCGGTATCGCTAGACCGGACAGGCGAGAGGTCGCCGACCTCCTGAGGCCGCGCAAAGCGAATGCGTTTCGGTTTAGGGATGATGGCCTGGTGCCCAACCATCCGTTCTGGCCGCTTGTCGTCTATCGCGGCGCCGTGACGCTGCCCGAGGACTTCGATCCGGCGGCCGTCATGGAGGCGCTTTTCGAAGCAAATGGCTGGGGCGATAGCTGGCGCAACGGCATTTACGATTACGTCCACTACCATTCGCGGATACACGAGGTGCTGGGCGTTGCGCGCGGCACGGCGAAGGTCCGCTTTGGCGGCAACAAGGGACGAATCCTGTCGCTGAAGGCCGGCGACGTCGCGGTGCTTCCGGCCGGCACCGGGCACCAGCGTCTTTCCGCATCCGACGATTTTCTGGTTGTCGGCGCCTATCCTCCATCCGGCACCTATGACCTGTGCACGACCGCCGCCGACCATGCCAGGGCGGTCGTCACGATCCCCAGGGTCGGCCGTCCGCGCAAGGACCCTGTCTATGGAAGCAACGGCCCGTTGCTCGCAGCCTGGAAAAAGGATTGAAGTCGTTTTCTTGCAGGTTGGCTTCGGGGCTAAAACCGGATCCTTGACCCGCCGCTCAAGCCGCCAGCACCGCCGCATCCAGCCTGCGGATGATCTTCGCCAGTTCGACGCACTCGTCGTGCCGGACCTTGTTGCGCCGCCAGGCGAGGCAGATCGTGCGCTGCGGCATCGGTTCCTGGAACGGCACGATCTTCAAATCGGGGATAGTGCTGGCCGGCCCTGCCGCCATTTCCGGGATGAGCGTGACGCCGAGCCCGTGCGCCACCATCTGTAAGAGCGTCGTCAGGCTGGTCGCGCCATAGCTTGCCATCGCCACCGGCCGCACGTTGCCGCAGACGGCGAGCGCCTGTTCGCGCAGGCAATGGCCTTCCTCCAGCAGCATCAGCCGCTCCAGCGCCGGGCTCTCCGGTGGCACCGGCGGCGAGGCGAAGGCGGGATCGCCGGCCGGCACGGCCAGGAAGAACCGGTCGGAGAAAAGTTCCTCGGTAACCAGGCCTGGGTAATCGAGAGGCAGCGCCGCGACGAAGGCGTCGAGCTTACCCGAACTGGTGTCCTCGACCAGCGAGGCGGTCACGGCTTCGCGCAGTTCCAGCTGCAAGGCCGGGAAATGCCGTTTCAGCTCCGGCAGCACATGCGGCAAGAGATAGGGCGCCACCGTCGGGATGATGCCGAGCCGGAAGCGGCCTTCCAGCGCCGGGCGGCCGCGCCGGGCCGTCGCCTCGACGTCACGGACGTCGGCAAGAATGCGCTCGATGCGCGGCAGCAGGGCCACGGCCTCGTCGGTCATCCGCACCACCTTGCCGCCGCGCTCGAACAGACGGCAATTCAGCCGCAGCTCCATCTCGGCGATCTGCGAAGACAGCGCCGGCTGGCTGACGCCGGCGAGTTTTGCGGCACGGCCGAAATGCAGCGTCTGCGCCAGCGCCTCGAAATAATGCATCTGCCGGACAGTCAAACCGATCATAAGGAAAACCTATCAGAATAAACAGCAAAGGCAATTTGTCTTTATCGGCTGGGCGGGCTAGTCTGGAACCATTCCAGGATGGCGCGGCCGCCGGCCCTGCCCGGAAAATCAACAAAATCCCGAAAAATCAACAAATCGGAGGCAAAGATGGACGCGAAAACCGACGACAACAGCGCCGGCAAATGCCCGGTCCCACATGGATCGGCCAGGAGGAGCAACCGTGACTGGTGGCCGAACCAGCTTGACCTTGGCGTCCTCCATCAGCAGTCCAGCCTCTCGGACCCGATGGACGAGGACTTCGACTACGCCAAGGAATTCAAGAGCCTCGATCTCGAGGCGGTGATCAGGGATCTGCACCAGGTGATGACCGATTCGCAGGATTGGTGGCCGGCCGATTTCGGCCATTACGGCCCGCTCTTCATCCGCATGGCCTGGCACAGCGCCGGTACCTATCGCATCGGCGATGGCCGTGGCGGCGCCGGCGCCGGCCAGCAGCGTTTCGCGCCGCTCAACAGCTGGCCGGACAACGCCAATCTCGACAAGGCGCGCCGGCTGCTGTGGCCGGTCAAGCAGAAATACGGCAGGAAGATCTCCTGGGCCGACCTGTTGATCCTCACCGGCAACGTCGCGCTGGAATCGATGGGCTTCAAGACCTTCGGCTTCGCCGGCGGCCGCGCCGATGTCTGGGAGCCGGAGCAGGACGTCGACTGGGGATCGGAAACCAAGTGGCTCGCCGACGAGCGCTATTCCGGCGACCGCGAACTTCAGGGCCATCTCGGCGCCGTGCAGATGGGGCTGATCTACGTCAACCCGGAAGGGCCGAACGGCACGCCCGATCCATTGGCCGCGGCGCGCGATATCCGCGAAACCTTCGCCCGCATGGCCATGAACGATGAGGAAACCGTGGCGCTCATCGCCGGCGGCCATACCTTCGGCAAGACCCATGGCGCCGGCGATGCATCGCTCGTCGGCCCGGAGCCGGAAGGCGCCGGCATCGAGGCGCAGGGCCTCGGCTGGTCGAGCAAGCACGCCACCGGCATTGCCGGCGACGCCATCACCTCGGGCCTCGAGGTGACCTGGACCACGACGCCGACCAAATGGAGCAACAACTTCTTCGACAATCTGTTCAACTACGAATGGGAGCTGACCAAGAGCCCGGCCGGTGCCCATCAGTGGACGCCGAAGGGCGGCGCCGGTGCAGGCACCGTGCCGGACGCGCACGATCCCTCGAAGCGCCGCGCGCCGGCGATGCTGACCACCGACCTCGCGCTACGCGTCGACCCGGCCTACGAGAAGATCTCACGGCGCTTCCATCAGAATCCTGATCAGTTCGCCGATGCCTTCGCCCGCGCCTGGTTCAAGCTGACGCATCGCGACATGGGTCCGGCCGTCCGCTATCTCGGCCCGCTCGTGCCGAAAGAAGAGCTGATCTGGCAGGACCCGATACCGGCAATCGACCACGAGCTGGTCAGCGAGCAGGACATCGCCTCGCTGAAGGCGAAGATCCTGGCCTCCGGCCTGTCCGTCTCAGAACTGGTCTCGACCGCCTGGGCCTCGGCCTCGACTTTCCGCGGCTCCGACAAGCGCGGCGGCGCCAACGGCGCCCGCATCCGCCTGGCGCCGCAGAAGGATTGGGCGGTCAACCAGCCGGCGCAACTGGCCAAGGTGCTCGAGACGCTCGAAGCGATCCAGAAGGAGTTCAATAACTCGCAGTCCGGCGGCAAGAAGATCTCGCTTGCCGACCTCATCGTTCTCGGCGGCGTCGCCGCGGTCGAGAAGGCGGCCAAGGACGGCGGCCATGACGTGCAGGTTTCTTTCACGCCGGGCCGCATGGACGCTTCGCAGGAACAGACCGACGTCCAGTCCTTCGCCGCGCTCGAGCCGAAAGTCGATGGCTTCCGCAACTATGTCAGGGGCAAGCAGCCGATGTCGGTCGAAGCGATGCTGGTCGATCGGGCGCAGCTGCTGACCTTGACGGCGCCGGAGATGACGGTGCTCGTCGGCGGGTTGCGGGTGCTCGGCGCCAACACCGGTCAGTCGAAGCACGGGGTGTTCACCGACAGGCCGGGCACGTTGACCAACGATTTCTTCGTCAACCTGCTCTCCATGAACACGGTTTGGGATCCGGCCGCCGGTTCCGATGAAGTCTACGAAGCGCGCGACCGCAAGACCAGGGCAGTCAAGTGGACCGGCACCCGCGCCGACCTGATCTTCGGCTCGCACGCGCAACTGCGGGCGCTGGCCGAGGTCTACGGGTCGGCGGACGCCGGGCGAAAGTTCGTCAGGGATTTCGTCGCGGCCTGGACCAAGGTGATGAACGCCGACCGTTTCGACCTCGCGGCGTGATCCGGGCATACGAATTTCTCGACGCAACGAAAAAGGCGCGGGCCTCGACCCGCGCCTTTTCCATGAAGCCTTCGAAAAATCAGTCCTTCTCGAAGATACCGGCCTTGGCAACCACGCCGGCGATGGCGCCGCCGATCAGCGGCGCGACGATGAACAGCCAGAGCTGGCCGATCGCCGCAGTTCCCGAAAACAGCGCCGGTCCGATCGAACGGGCCGGGTTGAGCGATGTGCCGGTCACCGGAATGATGGCGAAGTGCAGTCCGGCCAGCGTCAGGCCGATGACCAGGCCGGCGAAGGCCGTCGTGTGCTTGGCGTTGGTGACGCCGAGGATCACCGTGACGAAGGTGAAGGTGCCGATCAGCTCCCACAGGAAGGCCGAGCTGACGCCCCATTTCGTCACGTCCCAGCCATTGGCGCCGAAGCCGCCGGTGTGGCCGCCGACCTGTCCGGAGACGATGATCCACAGTGCCAGCGACGCGATGATGGCGCCGATGACCTGCGCGATCCAGTAGGGAATGACATCCCTGGCCGGCATCCGCCCGGCGAGGAACACACCGAGCGTCACCGCCGGATTGAGATGCGCGCCGGAAATCGGGCCGATCGCGTAAGCGGCCGCTATCAGGCCGATGCCGAACGCCAGACCGATGCCTTCCTGGCCGAGCGGCAGCGCGCCGCCGAAGCCGCCCGTCACCACCGAAGCCGTGCCGATGAACACCAATAGAAACGTGCCTAGAACTTCCGCCAGATAAGTTTTCATTGCCCTCTCCTCGTATCGACCCGCGGCTCCGCTTTTTCTGCGACGCGAATCACTGCGCAAAGAGTATTCGCAACCGGAAAACTTGCAAAGCAGAGCAGTTGCGCAAGCCGCTATGCTTGTGAGCGCCAGACACGCACATTAGAGGCTTGTAATATATTGATCGAATTATTTGGTTCCGCATGCCGGCGCCCGCTTGGTCGGGGCGGCTCGCGATGCACCAATCCACATTCGTCACCCCTTGCATGGATTGTCTCGCCGTCGGCGAAACAGAACTGTTTCAATCAGGGCACGAAAAGCTCTAAGAGCAGGGCCGGAATTAATTTGCTGAGTAATGGAAGACGACAATGAGACTGGGCGGGCGGCTGGCGGCAGCCATCGAAGTGCTTGACGACATTGGCCGGCGTCACCGGCCGGTGGCCGATGCGCTGAAGGACTGGGGCCTGTCGCACCGCTTCGCCGGCGGCGGCGACCGCGCCGCAATCGGCAACATCGTCTATGACGCGCTGCGCCGCAAGCGTTCCGCCGGCTGGCTCTTGGGCGAAGACACGCCGCGCGCCATCGGCTTCGGCGCGCTGCTGCTCGAATGGAGCCAGACGGCGCAGTCGCTGAACGAGGCGCTCGAGGGCGACAAGTTCGCGCCGCCGCTGCTTACCGCCGACGAACTGACAACGCTTGCGGCTCGCCGGCTTGCCGATGCGCCGCCGGCCGTCAGGGCAGACATCCCCGACTGGTGCATGCCGCTGTTCGAACGGGCGTTCGGCACGGCCTGGGTGGAAGAGGGTGCCGCTCTTGGCACTCGCCCGCCGCTCGACCTCAGAGTCAACACGCTGAAGGCCGAGCGCGGCAAGGTGCTGGCGGAATTGGCGGAGACCGGCGCCAAGCCTGCCCGGATCGCGCCGCACGGCATCCGCATCCCCCCGATCGAGGGCGATGGCAGGCACCCGAACGTGCAGGCCGAACCGGCCTTCCAGAAAGGCTGGTTCGAGGTTCAGGACGAAGGCTCGCAGATTGCGGCCGAACTGGCCGGCGCCGAACCTGGAATGCAGGTGCTCGATTTTTGCGCCGGCGCCGGCGGCAAGACGCTGGCGCTGTCCGCGGCGATGGACAATCGCGGCCAGATCTTCGCCCACGACGCCGAGAAGGCCAGGCTGGCGCCGATCTTCGACCGCATCCGCCGCTCGGAAAACCGCAATGTGCAGATCGTCACCAAGCCGGCCGAACTCGCGCCGCTCGGCAAGCATATGGACATTGTCCTGATCGATGCGCCCTGCACCGGCAGCGGCACCTGGCGGCGCCGGCCGGATGCCAAATGGCGGCTGACGCAAAGACAGCTCGACGCCCGCAAGGGCGAGCAGGAGACGATCCTCGATGCCGCCAGGGACTTCGTCAAACCCGGCGGCCTGCTGGTCTACATCACCTGTTCGGTGTTCGACGAGGAAAATGGCGACCAGGTTTCGGCCTTCCGGGATCGTCATCCCGGTTTTGTCCCGCTCGATCACCGCCAGCTTTGGGACAGCCGTTTTGCGGGCCACGAAGCGACAGTGCGTATCGGTGCCGCAGGCGGCATTTCGCTGTCGCCGTTGCTCAGCGGCACCGACGGTTTTTACTTCTGCGCGCTGCGGCGGGCCGGCTGAACGGTTGCCGAATGTCGCCGATCTCGCTTCTTATCAGCAGGTTTAGCCAATTGCTGCAGTGCAGCATTTGCGATTGCCTGCCGCCCACCCCTCTGCGATAAATGCCTTTGCAATAAGATTTGCCGAGAAACGAAGGCGACGGCCATGGCAGCAAAGATCGTTCCTGCTCCCGATTACGAGGACCGCGTCAGGACGTCCTTCGCGCGCCAGAACGCGATGATGACCATTGGCGCCGAGCTGACGCTGGTGACGCCCGGCATCATCGAGATCGAAATGCCCTATTCTGCGGCATTGACGCAGCAGCATGGCTTTCTCCATGCCGGCGTCATTTCGACGGCTCTCGACTCGGCCTGCGGCTATGCGGCATTCTCGCTGATGCCGGAAAATTCCGGCGTGCTGACCATCGAGTTCAAGGTCAATCTGCTGGCGCCGGGCAGGGGCGAGCGCTTCCTGTTCCGCGGCTCTGTGACCAAGCCTGGCCGCACCATCATCGTCGCCGACGGCCAGGCCTATGCGTTCGCCGTCGATGGCGAGGCTAAGCTGATTGCCACAATGACCGGAACGATGATGACGGTGCTCGGCCGCGACGGCATCGAGGGCTGAGGAGCGGGTAGGGAGGATGGACGATCATGGCCGGCAAGACACCTGGTGAGCTCACCCCGATCTCCGGCAGATCCGTTCTCTTCGTCATGGCGGCCGAGGCCGAATACGGTCCACACCTGCAGCGGCTGTTCACGCCGCTGATTACCGGCGTCGGACCGGTCGAGGCCGGCGTCGGACTCAGCGCCGAACTATCCCGGCTGCATGCCGGGATGGCGCTGCCCGATCTCGTCGTGTCGCTCGGGTCGGCGGGCAGCCGGACGCTGGAGCAGACGGAAATCTACCAGGCCGTTTCAGTCGCCTACCGCGACATGGACGCCTCGCCCCTGGGGTTCGAGAAGGGCGCCACGCCGTTTCTCGACCTGCCTGTCAGCGTGCCGCTGCCGTTCAGGATACCAGGCATCAGGCCGGCGGCGCTGTCGACCGGGGCGGCAATCGTCACCGGCGCCGCCTACGACGCGATCGCCGCCGACATGGTCGATATGGAGACCTTCGCCTGCCTGCGCGCCTGCCAGCTGTTCGACGTGCCGCTTATCGGCCTGCGCGGCATTTCCGACGGGGCAGCCGATCTGAGGCATGTCGGCGACTGGACCGAATATCTGCACGTCATCGACGAGAAGCTGGCCGCGGCGGTGCAACTGCTGGAACAGGCGATCGCCTCGGGCGCGATCGACTTCAAGCTTGTTGGGGCGGCAGGTTCTTAGCGTTGCCGAACAGCACGCCGATCATCCTGAAGCGAACGGCGTTGTCGCGATTGATGTAAGTGACTGACCCGGGCTCGTGATCGAGGGTCCAGCGTCCGGTCGCGCCGGTGTCCCAGTCGGCGACATAACCGTCATCGAGCATCCGCCAGCGCCCGCTTCGCGCCTCGCCATCGTCGAGCAGCATGTGCGCGGCACCCTCGCTTTCAAAATAGACGTAAGCCTCCTTGCCGTTTCGTTCCAACACATGGGTCATGCCCGGAATGAGCATTGCAAGGGTTTCCTTCTGAAGTGCTGCCATGATTTCCTCCTGAATTGAAGTCGCCGATTGCCTTGACCGGCATCGCCACTTAGAGTGAACTAGTAGTCAAGACGCTTGACTATGTATCGGGCGAGAAGAATTTGGTCAAGGACCTTGACGAAAAACCTGAAGCGCTGCCGGATCACATAGGTTGGCGGCTGTGGCAGGCGAGCCGCGCCTGGCAGACCGAGTTCGCCGCCGCGATGCGCGCTGCCGGCCATCACTGGTTCACCGAAGCGCGTGCCGGCCTGCTTGGACACATCCCGCGCGGCGGCATGCGCCAGTCGGCGCTGATCGAGCGCTCGGCGATCTCAAAGCAGGCGATTCAGCAATTGCTCGATGGCCTGGAGACGGAAGGTGTGTTGCAGCGTCTGCCCGATCCGCAAGACGGTCGCGGCAAGCTTGTGCGCTACACCCGCAAGGGCCTGGACGCCCTGCGCGATGGCGACCGCATCAAGCTGCAGATCGAACGGAGCTATGTTGCCCGCCTTGGTCACGAGCGTTTCGCGGCGCTGATGGGCGCCTTGCGGTCACTCGATACAACTCAAACTGATGCATTGGACAAAGCCTCTGGCGTTCAGGACGACATACCGGAATCGAAGTGAAAGCGCGACCTCACAACCCATTGCGCCGACTCGTTTCTTTCTCTAAACGCTCGCCATGAAAACAGCCAATCATCCCGACACCGTCCTGATTGTCGATTTCGGCAGCCAGTTCACCCAGCTGATCGCCCGCCGCATCCGCGAGGCCGGCGTCTTTTCCGAGATCGTGCCCTTCCAGTCGGCCGAGGCGGCGTTCAAGCGCATCAATCCGAGGGCGGTGATCCTGTCCGGCGGCCCGGCCTCGACCGGCGACATCGGCAGCCCGCGCGCGCCGCAGATCGTCTTCGATGCCGGCGTGCCGGTGCTCGGCATCTGCTATGGCCAGATGGCGATGTGCGTGCAGATGGGCGGCGTCGCCGAAAGCTCCGACCACCGCGAATTCGGCCGCGCCTTCGTCGAGATCGCCAAGGACAGCCCGTTGTTCGAGGGCCTGTGGGCGCCCGGCCAGCGCCATCAGGTGTGGATGAGCCATGGCGATCGGGTCATCTCCCTGCCCAAGGGGTTCGAGGTGCTCGGAAAATCGGAGGGCTCGCCCTTCGCCATCTTCGGCAATGTCGAGCGCAAAATGTACGGCCTCATGTTCCACCCCGAAGTGGTGCATACGCCGGACGGCGCCAGGCTGCTCCGCAACTTCGTCCACAACATCGCCGGCATCGAAGGCGACTGGACGATGCGCGCCTACCGCGAGCACGCGGTCGAGACGATCCGCAAGCAGGTCGGCAAGGGCAAGGTGATCTGCGCGCTGTCGGGCGGCGTCGATTCCTCGGTCGCGGCCTTGCTGATCCACGAGGCGGTCGGCGACCAGCTGACCTGCATCCTTGTCGACCACGGTCTGATGCGCAAGGACGAGGCATCAGGCGTGGTGGAGATGTTTCGCCAGCATTACAATCTGCCGCTGATCCTGGTCGACGCTGCGGACCGTTTCATCGGCGCGCTCGAGGGCGAGTCGGACCCCGAGAAGAAGCGCAAGACCATCGGGCGGCTGTTCATCGAAGTGTTCGAGGAGGAGGCCGAGAAGCTCGGCGGCGCCGATTTCCTGGCACAAGGCACCCTCTATCCCGACGTCATCGAAAGCGTCTCTTTCAGCGGCGGCCCGTCGGTGACCATCAAGTCGCATCACAATGTCGGCGGCTTGCCCGAACGCATGAACATGCAGCTGGTCGAGCCGCTGCGCGAATTGTTCAAGGACGAGGTGAGGGCGCTCGGCAAGGAGCTCGGCCTGCCCGACAGCTTCATTGGCCGGCATCCGTTCCCCGGTCCCGGTCTCGCCATCCGCTGTCCGGGCGGCATCACCCGCGAAAAGCTGGAGATCCTGCGCGAGGCCGACGCCATCTATCTCGACGAGATCCGCAAGGCCGGCCTCTACGACGCCATCTGGCAGGCCTTCGCCGTGCTGCTGCCGGTGCAGACCGTCGGCGTGATGGGCGACGGCCGCACCTACGAATTCGTCTGCGCGCTGCGAGCCGTCACCTCGGTCGACGGCATGACGGCCGACTTCTACCATTACGACATGGCATTCCTGGGAGCAGCCGCCACCCGCATCATCAACGAGGTACGCGGCATCAACCGCGTCGTCTACGACGTGACGAGCAAACCGCCAGGCACCATCGAGTGGGAGTGAGGGAAACGGCGATGATAGGCGGCCCTAGCGTAGTATTTCGCAGAAAATACAATGATTTGCGGGCAGGGCAGACTGCTAGCCAGGGCACATTATCAATGGAATTGACAAATCTATCAAGTCATTGAAATCGTTAAGTTTATCGGAGCGCCTGGCGCGGCTCGCAGCTTGTAGCAGATCACTCTGACGGTACTTTTGACGGTGTTTTTCGTATCCGACAGAGCATTCTAAAAGGTACCGTCATTCGTTTTTAGGGTTTGACGGTACTTTTTCTGTGTGTCAACGCTTTGAAATATATAACGAAAATGCCCCGTAGCATGACATTTCCGCGCTGACGGTACTTTAGTTATCGACATACATAGTTTCAGCTTTGGCTGCGGTACCGATCGATGTTCCGGACCCGATCGCATATCGTCGGATGGCACCGTCGCATCACCTATCAAATGTTGTCCCGACTGCTGCCGGATCTGCGATGGAGAGAAGCGTCGACCGCATCCAGGCGGGAGCTTGGACCGCGGTAGATGCGAGCGTCTTTTTATCGTTGGGAGAAAGATGAGGTGCCGCGATCTGTTCAAGCTCGGCCGCGCGCGCCGGCCCAATATAACGCCGGCCCAATATAACGAAGCGCCTGGACCACGGTCCCGGCCAAGCTGCCCGGAGCAATCAAATGCTTATCCGCCCGCGTGGTCGTTGCCACCGTGCGCGGCGATGAACATGGCGACGGCCGACCGGCAATAGGATTCGATTTCGTTGTCGTCCTCTGCTCTCGCCTGATCGAAGCGTGCGATAATCGGGAGATCGGATCCTTTGAAAAGCGCGGCAAACAAGCGGGCGGACCGGAGAGGATCGGGCACGTTCAGAACCGCCTTCGCGTGCAACTGACGCAACAGGGCCTCGATTTGGGCGATGACATGGGCGGGGCCGGCTTCGTAATGGAGCTTGCTTAACGACCTTTGATTCGTCTTGTCGGCCATGATCATGGCTTCGACACTGCGGACGTCCGAGCTCAACAGCGTGCGAAGCAGGGATGATCCCACCGCCATGAGCTGATCTTCGGCCGAACCGTCGACGCCTTCAAAAAGGGCCTGTGGTGCAAACTGATGGCAGCGGGTCGCGATGGCCGCGCTGAACAGCGCCTCCTTGTTCTCGAAGTGCCGATAGATGCTGAGCTTGGATATCTTCGCCCGCTGGGCGACCTTGTCCAATGTCGTCGCTTGAAAACCCAATTCCACAAAGAGTTCGCACGCGGCGTCGACTATCGTTTGGCCAAGCGCCTCGTTGGCGGGCCGGCCGCGCCGGCCCTGGCTGTTTACGGTCACGACAATTCCAGTACTTGACAGTATCCTAATTCGTGCATTACGATACCATGTAGTATCGGAAATGTGCAAGCCAGTGGGTAGGTTTCAACCTGTTGTCCAAATCAAGTTTCCCCGGGCCGCCCGGCGATATCGAATGCGGCATTGTCCGGCCGGTCAACACAGATGGGCGACTTTCTCGCAGAGGCCGAAGCCCTGCTAGCTGCCGGTGTCGAGCGCGTATCGGTGGACGATATTGCGCGCCAGGCCCAGCCCAACCCCCTCCATCCACGACACGGAGCCCATCACCATGGATGACGTCATCATCATCGGCGGCAGCTTTGCCGGTCTCGCCGGCGCCCTGCAGCTCGGCCGTGCCCGCCGCAAGGTCACCGTTCTCGATACCGGCCTGCCGCGCAACCGTTTCGCCGGCCATTCACATGGTCTGCTCGGCCACGATCACAAGCGACCGCTGGACATCCTGGCCGAGGCGCGGCAGCAGCTGGCGCGCTATCCCACGATCAGGCTGGTCAATGCCCGGGCCGACAGCGTCTCCGGCGCCGTCGACGATTTCTCCGTCCTCACTGGCGATGGCGAAAGCCTTGGGGCGCGCCGCCTGATCCTGAGCTATGGCGTCGCCGACCAGATGCCTGATGTTCCGGGCTTTGCCGAAGGCTGGGGCACGTCCATCGTGCCCTGCCCCTATTGCGACGGCTTTGAAGTCGCCGGCCAGCATTGGGGCCTCGTCTGGTCCGGCCCGCAGTCGCACCAGTCTGTCAGGCTGTTCCACGATTGGACCGACAGGTTGACGCTCTTCGCCGATGGTCACGACATTCCGCCCGATATCCGGGCCGATCTCGCGCGTCGTAACATACCTGTCGTCGATGGCCGGATCACCGAGATCGCCCATCACGGGGGCCATCTCGCCACCGTCAATCTCGATACCGGCCCCAATGTCGCGGTCGACATCCTGTTCGCGCATCCGCGCAACAAGCCGTCCGCAAGCCTGCATGAATCGCTGGGCCTCGCCACGGTCGATACGCCCCTCGGCATCGCCCTCAAGGTCGACGAGCGCCGCGAAACCAGCATGCCCGGCATCTACGCCGCCGGCGACCTCGCCAACCCCCTCATGCCCTCGGTCACCACGGCATCATCGCACGGCGCGATGGCGGGCATCTTCTCCCAGCAGTCGATGCTGGTTTGAGAGCACAGATTCCCTTCTCCGGTTGCCGCGGGCTATCATATTCTGAAGGTTGCGGGCCGGTGGCACGGAACGCGGGCCCCCTCTCCCCTGAGGGGCGTCTTTGGCCGGTCAGCCGTCTCGAAGGGGCAGTTGAGCAAAACGATTCCTAGGCTCAGGCCGGTCCGCAAACGGTCCCAAAAGACCCACAGGCTATTCAACCTCCCCCGGCCCCCTCCCGGGAAGAAGTTCAGCAAGTGAGGGCGCGACATTGCACCTTGAACCGTGCTGTCGCGCCCTCGGAGCGAGTGGGTCTTGAGGTGTCCAGTTTATACTGCCGGGAGTGTCCAGTTTGCACTGCCAGCGGTATCCAGTTCACCTACAAACGGAGAGGGATGGCGCTTGGATGACGCTGCCGCGGCGGGTCGCGTTGTGGCGCGCGCTGTGCTATGAAAGTTGGTGACGGTACTTTCTTCGTTCGCTGTGAAACCCACCTGAGTTGCCCAAAGTGGGTCTGGAAAGGCGATCGACTTCGATAGATACCGAAACCGCACAAAAAATTTTCGTGCTATTTTTCCCTTTGAAATCAAGACTGTAACGTTTTGACGGCCCATGGGTCGGCTTCTTGCGCGGCAACGAATAAAAAACCTAGCTATATCAATGGCCTAACTAGATTTAGAACAATCGAGTGGGAATGATGGGGCGTACGGTAGAGTAGGTTGGAGTACTGTCGGATATATTCGGAAATTGTTGGTCAACGATAGGAGGCGATAGTTCGCGGGCGATTCTGCAAGAACAAGCAGCCGTTTTGCAGGTCGGCGATAGACCTTCGATTATGTGTAGAGAGGCTCAAAGGGATCGATATACCGCGCCGTTCACAGCACATGCTTTGGATTGGGATTGGAGCGCCGATCCAATTCCTCGGACAATAGACATCATGTTCCGTGGATTTGTATCATGGTCTAAGCCCCGGGGCGGGACCAACGAGACGAGCGCACGGCCGCCGAGCACAGCGGGGACGGCGCCGTAGCTGAATACGTTCTCGTGCCCGCATAGTTTCAGAGTGCTCCCGCAATGCGTGGATCGTGCGCATGCCGTGCGGCAGATCCCTGTAGACTTAAGCGTGCCATGCTTCAGCACCTTGGCCGACAGCGGACCCGAGTTGGCGAACGGAACAATTTGGTCGTCCTGCTACGCGACGAAGCGGACCACGCCACCATCCACCCGCAAAGCCGCGCCGGTGGTCGCCGAAGCCTGCTCCGAGCATGTGTAGATGATCATGTTGGCCACCTCATCGGTGGTCGCGAAGCGGTGGATGAGGCTCGTCGGACGCATCGCCTGCAGGAAGCCCTGCTCGGCTTCGTGCTGCGTGATTCCATTTGCGTCAGCCTGTTTCGCCATGAAGTTGCCCAGGATCTCAGAGCGGGTAGGTCCCGGCAGGACGGCGTTGACGGTGACGCCCGTGCCCGCGACCGCCTCGGCAAGCCCGCGTGAGACCGCGAGTTGAGCGGTCTTGGTCATGCCATAGTCGAGCATTTCCTTAGGGATGTTGACTGCGGATTCGCTACTTATGAACACGACGCGGCCCCAGCCTTTCGCCACCATCCGCGGCAGGTAATGACGGCTCGCGCGCACGCCACTCATTACGTTCAACTGGAAGAGGTCAAGCCAGTCCTCATCGGGGATATTTGCGATATCCTCGACGCCGTTGTAGCTCCGGATGTGTGCTGTACCGACGTTGTTCACAAGGATATCGGCGTCCGGCGCATGCGCGATCAAGGCCTTTGCCCCCTCCGCTGTTGCAAGATCAGCGGCGATACCCGAGATGTCGCTGCCGGGGAAGGCCTGCCGCATCTGCCGCACCGCCTCATCGACCCGAGCGTTTCCACGGCCGTTGACGACGACCGATGCACCGGCACGCGCCAACCCCTCCGCCGTCGCGCGGCCGATACCGGCGGTGGATCCGGTAACAATGGCCTTGCGGCCTTTGAGTTCGATATTCATCTCATTCATCTCCAAAATTAAATAGGAAGCGCAATCAATCCACTGTCGTCTTCGCTGTTTCCGCCTCCGCTGCGTGGGCGAGGCTTTCGACCCAGTCCTGGTGATACCGGTAGAGTGCGCCGGGATGTTTGCGCCCGAGCTCATCGAGGAAGAAGGGGCCCTGCTGCGTTTCCTCGGTCAGCACATGGCAGCCATGGTCCGTAGGCGTGATGACCCAGCCATGGTATGCGCTTGAGCCGGTCTCGTCGCCATCAACTGTCGTCGCCCATGCGAGCCTGCGAAGGGGCTCGCATTCCGTCACGACCAGACTCATCGGAAATCCAACCGTCACACGGCTGTATCGCGTTCCGAGCGTCAGTTCCGGCTCCCCCGTCAGAATCTTGACCTGATCCTCGGCGGGAAAGTAGCTCGACCAATTCTCGGCTTCGACGAGCAGCTTCCAGACCGCTTCAGGCGGCGCCTTCACGTCAATGTCGTTGAGTGCGTAGATGGCCGACGTTTTCGGATCATATCGCTCGGGCCAGGTCACATGGTCGTACATCGATTACTGCTCCTTCTTGAACAAATCCTGGAAGATGAGCTGGCCCCAAGTGCGGCCGCGCGCGTGCACCAGCGCGCCACCCTCGTTGAGCTTTCCCAGCTTGACGGGTGCGAACCCAAGTTGTTTGGCCAAGGCCGCCACGGGAGCGGTCGCGTCCTCGTCGTCGCTCGACAGAAAGACGACACGGTGCCCGCCCTCGACGATCGGATCGGCAGCCAGGGTGGCCGCAACCAGATGGTTGAACCCTTTGACGAGCTTGGCGCCGGTGAACGCCTTCGCGACGAAGGCGGAGGACGGGAGGCCGTCCAGCTCTTCAGGGACTGGAAACGCGTTCATCGCGTCGATGACTGTCTTGCCTTCCCAGCTCGGCAGAGCCTTCGCAACCTCCCGATGCTCCCCGAACGGGACCGCCAAGATGATTGTGTCGGCCTCGAGTGCATCCCGCAGCGACTTGGCGACGACCGTGGGTCCAATCGCCTGAGCCTGCGGCGCCAACGCCTCGGGCGGCCGGCGGCTCGCGATGGCCACGTCGATGTTTTTACGGGCGAAGGCGTGGGCGAGGGCCTGGCCTATCTTACCGAATCCTACAATTGCGTAGCTCATAATGCTTCTCCGATCCGTGTTGGTATTGATTTCCCCGGCCTTCAACGGCGCTGGGTTATTCGTTCCGCTGTGTGGCGACCTTTGCGTGGTCGTTCCACCATGGACACGCTAGTTCCCGCCGGTCAGCCGCTTCCCGCGATCCGGCGCAATTTCAGATGGCCGAGAAGCCGCCATCGACGGACAACTCCACCCCATTCACGAAGCTCGAATCGTCGGAAGCAAGAAACAGCGCGGCCGTCGCAATTTCCTCAGGACGCCCCATCTTTCCCCGCGGGATCAGGGATTCGAACATCTGCTTCGCCTCCTCGGTGAGGACTTGGTCCTGCATCGGTGTGGCGATCGGCCCCGGGTGCAGCACGTTCACCCGGATATTCCTGCCCTTGAGTTCGTTGAGCCACCCGCGTGCGAATGCGTGCAGCGCCGCCTTGCTCGCCGCATAGACGCTGTAACCAGGAAAACCTTTGATCGAAGCAACCGACCCGGTCATGAAGATCGATCCGCCATCGTTGAACAGCGGCAACGCCTTCTGAACCGTAAACAGCGTGCCGCGCGTATTCAGGCCGAAGGCCGCATCGAAGTGCTGCTCGGTAATCTCGCCCAGTGGGACGGCTTCGCCTGTGCCGGCGCTCGCGTACAGGACGTCGATCCTGCCCTTTTCCCGCTTGACTGTATCGAACAGGCGGTCGAGGTCGTCGAGATTGGCCGCGTCGCCGCGCACGCCGGTCACGTTCCGGCCGATCAGCTTGACGGCCTCGTCCAGCGCCTCCTGTCTCCGGCCCGTGATAAAAACATAGGCGCCTTCTTCAACGAACCGCTTGGCGCTCGCCAGCGCCATGCCGCTCGATCCACCCGTGATGACTGCAACCTTACCCTCAAGCTTTCCCATGACTTCTCCTTTTCGTGGTGTCGGGACAGCATCTGCCCCCGAGAGCCTCGAAATGGGTCCGCCGGCGTCAGTTGTTGAGTGCGGAAGCGCGCACATCGGTGGTGCGAAATCGATCCGGTTGGACAACTGACGCCAGCCGCGACGATCGGTGTTCGCCGTTCGGAATTGGGCCGCACTCGTCGACATAGGCTATGATGAACGCCCGTACTGCTGTTCGATGTGTTAGATACGGGCTTTGGAAGGCGCACCGCGCGGTGCGGGATTGCACCATGATCGACTGGGATGACGTTCGCTACTTTCTTGCTGTCGCGCGCGGAGGCTCGGTGCGGGCCGCCGCCGAGCGCCTCGGGGTGAATCACTCGACCGTGCTGCGACGCATCGCCCAGCTCGAGGAACGCCTCGGGGCGCACATGTTCGAAAAGCTGCCTTCGGGCTACCGCCTGACGGCTGCGGGCGAGGAGATCCTCGAGCTCGCGAACCAGATGGAAGCGTCGTCGCACCAGCTGGAGACGCGCGTCTTGGGGCGCGACCAGAGCGTTCGCGGGCTTCTGCGGGTGACGCTGGCGCCGCCCCTCGCGACACATCTGCTCATGCCGGACTTCGCCGATTTCGCGCGTCTGCATCCGGACATCGAGATGGAAATCTTGTCGTCCGGCGAGCTGGCAAATCTGACCAACCGAGAGGCCGACGTCGCGATCCGCGTCGTCTACGACCGCAAAACCCTGCCGCTCAATCTTCACGGCCTGAAGGGACCGGAGCTGTTCGGCGGCGTCTATATGTCCTGCGATCGACTAGCCGCGTGGCGTGCGGGCGCGCCTGATCCCATCCGGTGGATCGTCATAAGCATTCATGGAATTCCGGAATGGGCCAGCGAGGGTGAGGTTCGCACCACCGGGGTTCCCTTCAGGACCACGGACGCCGAGGCGCAGATCGTTGCTGTACGGCAAGGGCTCGGGATCACGACACTGCCCTGCTTCGTCGGCGATGCCGACCCGCTACTGGTGAGGGTGCCGGGCACCGACCTGCACATGTACGGAACGCTCTGGCTTCTCACACAGGGGGAGACACGCAAGACGAAGCGCGTGCGGCTCTTCACGGAGTTCGTATCCCACAGGCTCGCCGCGTACGCGCCGCTTCTCGCGGGGCTGTCCATATCGCGCGACTGACGCCTGGCAGGTCACCGATGGCGCTGTCTCGAGCGTACCGCTGTAGAAGGGCCATTCTCGGCGTCGAAAAACAATTGCTCTTTGAAGACTGTGGCGCGTACAGCTATTTCGAAATCCATGATTGGTATGAGAAGCTTTGCCCGAGCACCGCGCCGCACGAATGATGACGCGCAGCGCAACCAAATTGGGGAGGATTCAAATATTAGTATGCGATGCTTGATTGTCACGGCTCATCCACTCAATCCAAGCCTTTGCCAAACGCTTTCGAACGCAGCTATCGACACCCTGATGGATGCGAAGCACCAGTGCCGACATGTTGATCTGTATCGATCTGGCTTCTTCCCGGCTCTTACACCGGCGGAGCGCGCGAGCTACTATTCCGGATTCGAGACTACAGAGGTAGCTAAAGAGATTGAGGATCTTCTCTGGGCCGAGACTATCGTCTTGATTTTTCCCACGTGGTGGTTCGGACCTCCAGCTATATTGAAGGGCTGGTTCGACAGGGTATGGGTGCCTGGTATTGCATACGATCACGCAGCCGATCTTGGTGCCATACAACCGCGACTTCGCCAGTTAAGGAAGGTGGTTGCAATAACCACTTTGGGCTCACCTTGGTGGGTCGATTGGCTGATCCTCAGGCGGCCAGTGCGGCGTGTTCTCAAGACAGCTATTCTGAATACCTGTGCTCCTCAAGCCTCGCTTACGTTCCTTTCATTTTACAAGGTTGAAAGTCTGCCTAGGCAAGGTGTCGATGCTGCGATAAATCGCATTAGATCAATGCTACAGCATCTATAGCTAAGCCCCGTCACAATGCTCCTTTTCTTTGAAGGGCGCAGGTAGAGCAATGCCCTTGGGGACAGCGCGGCTCGTGACCGCTGCCCTTATCGGTATGTACGCGCATACGCGCCGAAAGCGTCAGCATCGGTAGATGGCAGCACCGCGGATATCTACCGTCACGACATGGCATTCCTGGGCGCCGCCGCCACCGGCATCATCAACGAGGTGCGCGGCATCAACCGCGTCGTCTATGACGTGACGAGCAAACCGCCAGGCACAATCGAGTGGGAGTGACAAGGAGTACTGCGGAGTAGAAGAGGATGGAGCAGCATGTTTAAGGCGATGTTGGCTCGGCGATAATAGTCAATAGTCCCAGCCCCCGGCCACCCGGCGACGGCATAGACGAAGCATCTGGCCGATCGGCGAATGTCTGGAACGAACGTCCCACAGAGAAGGGTGGAGCAGCCTAGCCTTGCTGGGTTTGACACCCGGGGTCCGCGGCAACTGCCACCGGCGAGGCGTTGCATCTGCCGGCGACGTATCCTTTCGCTCAGTTCGTCCGTCTTAGCTGTTGATGGGCGCGGTCATCCTGAACGTCGCCCTCCACAACGAATTGGAGCGTGACAATGAACAGCAAGCAGAGCTTAGCGAACAAGATACACTATGAAACGCTCGCCGAGGCTTGGCGCAGCGGTCGGGAATTGCCGCCGGAAGTCTCCGAGTGGTCTGTCTTGACGGCAGAGCCGGGCGACGTCGATTACATTGAGACCAAACTCGGCGACAAGACCGCGCTGTGGGTTCAGCCAAAAGCGGCGGCCAATGATCGGGTCATGCTTTACCTGCACGGCGGTGGCTATCTCGGCGGATCGATCTGGACCCATCGCAAGATGGTCGGACACCTCGCCAAGGCGATTGGCTGTTACGCGCTGCTCGCCACTTACGACTACGTTTTCCAGAGCAAGTTTCCGCGCCAAATCGAGCAGGCCGTGACCGCGTTCGAGTGGCTCGCCGAGCAAGGTATCGCGCCGAAGCACACCATAGCTGCAGGCGATTCCGCTGGTGCTGGCCTGATCGTTGCGGCCGCGATGAAACTCCGTGACGCGGGACGGCCGCTACCGGCCGCGATTCTCAGCATCTCTGGCTGGTACGATCTGTCGGCGAGCGGGCTCTCTTATGAAGCCAATCGCGAGAAGGACGCATTCTTCCAGAAGGCGGCCGTGGATATGCTGGCATCGCAACTCCTCGCAGGTACCGATCCCAGGGATCCACTCGCCAGCCCGATCTTTGCCGATCTGAAGGGCTGCCCCCGACCTATCTGCAAGTGGGTGGAGACGAAACCCTGCTCGACGACAGCCGGGCGCTTGCCGACCGCGCAAAAGCCGCCGGCGTCGAGGTGCGCCTGGACGTATTTCCGGGGATGCTGCACTCGTTCCAGATGATGGCTGGGCGTGCTCCCGAAGCCGACGACGCGATCGCGCGGTTGGCACAATGGGTTCGCCCCAAGCTTGGTCTGGCCGCAACCGCGGCAATACGCGCTGAAGGTCAGGAGGTCGCATGACTGGCAAATTGAAACCAAGATGTGGCAGCTGAAGGACATGCCCGAGCGACCGACCGGCCTGTTCGACGCGCAGTATCGAGCCTTCCTCGAGACAGTGTGGGGCGTCCGCGCGCAACTGCATCGCTATTGCACTCGCATGACCGGCTCGCGGCTCGACGGCGAGGATCTCATGCAGGAGACGCTGTTCGAGGCCTACACGAAGATCGAGACCCTCGATGATCCCCGCAGGCTAAAACCCTGGTTGTTTCGCATCGCTCACAATCGCTGCATTGACTTTGTGAGGCGGCGCCATGCGCGCGAGCGAGCGGAAAGCGCCTATTCGGACGACATCGGCGTCATCGCTGCAGAGCCAGCGACCACTGATGCCCATCGCGCCGTCGAACGGCTGGTCGGTCATCTGCCGCCCAAGGAGCGCGCCTGCGTGCTCTTGAAGGATGTGTTCGACTATTCGCTGGAAGAGACCGCGGAACTCGTGGGCTCGACGGTTGGCGGCGTCAAATCCGCGCTCTCCCGTGGACGTGCGAAGCTCGCCGGCTTGCCCGCGGAACCTGTCGGTGAACCGAGCCGCCCGCTGGATCCCGACACCGCGCGGCTCTTGCAGCGCTATGTTGACCTCTTCAACCGCCATGACTGGGATGGCGTGCGGGGCCTGACCAGCGCCGATGCCCGGTTGCGGGTCGCCGATTGCTATGACGGCCTGCTCAGAAGCTCTCCCTATTTCGTCGAATACGAGCGAAACCCGGAGACGTGGACCATGGAGTTGGGGACGATCGACGGAGAACCTGTCCTCCTCGTGCTTTTCCAGCGAGGCGACCAGTGGCAGGTCGCGTGGCCGGTTCGTGTCCATGTCGCCGGTCGCGTCATCGACCGCATCGAAGACTATTATGCCTGCCCGTGGGTCGTTGGAAACGCCTCGGAGTCCGACTTGACGCTCACGCCTTGGCCAGCCGTTTTGGGAAGAGCATAAGGCGACGATTTCTCACTCTGGCTTGGCGGAGTCACGCTGGTGAATTCTCAACGAAAAATCGTGGCGTGCCTCGGATCGAGCAGCACGGCGGGCAAGGGCCAGGCATTCGATTGGATCGCGGAGCTCCGCCGGCGGCCGGGCAACGGGCAATTTGAGTTCCGGAATTTTGGCGTCGGCGGCGACTTGGCCTACAACGCGCTGCAGCGGTTGCCGGATGTGCTCGCCTGTCGTCCCGACAAGGTCATCGTCTGGGTCGGCGGGAATGATGTTCTCACGCTCGTGTCACGCAAAGTGCGGCGATTCTTTACGTTTTGGAAGCGTCTGCCCCGCACGCCTTCGCCCGATTGGTTCCACGAGAATCTGGCCGAGATAGCACGCAGGCTGAAGCGCGAGACGGCGGCGGACATCGGCCTTTGCTCGCTCCCTCCGATAGGAGAAGCGCCGGATTCGGACGACCCGTTCCAGAGCGAGCTCAACCGGCGGATCAAGGAATATTCTGCGATCGTGGCGGCCATCGCGCACGAGGAACGCTGCGGCTATGTCCCGCTCCATGAGGCGCTCACCGAGGCGGTTCGCGCCTCGCCTGGCCGGGCCTACACGGCGTTCAACTTTCTTCCATTCTATCGCGATGCTTTTCGCGTACTGGTGCTGCGGCAGCGTCCGGATGATGTCGCCCGCGTAAATGGCTGGCTATTTCACACCGACGGCGTGCACTTGAACAGCCGGGCAGGGCTGATCGTGGCGGATCGCCTACAGAAATTCGTCAGGCCTGAACCCTGAGCGGCAAGGCTGTATCCGATTTGCGCACCTATCTGAATGTCTTATCGCGCAGGCTGGCGGCCGGTTTATCGACCTAGCAACATCGCCACGCGCGATGCCAAAAGTTTAACGACGAACCCTAGAGGATAACCCCGGTGGCTCGGCACGTCGTCAGGAATGACATCGCTGTCCGACTTGAACTTAGTGCAAATCCGCAGCTGCAGTGGCGGGAGTTCTCCGTGAAACCGCGCTCTGTATGCCGAGACCCAATGCGGACCTCTATCGAAGTTCATTAACATCGCTGAATTGCAGCACATGGCGATGACCCTATTCGTGGCTGAAGTTTCCTTAAGCTTGTAACCCCTCAGCAATTCGGCCCCCTTGGAGCACTCGATGCGGTCCTTTCGATAGAGGATGTATTCGGTGCCGCCATCGGGATCGCGTATGGCGCCAGCACCTGGCAAAGCTTCGATCTGATCAGCTCCCTTCCGGCAGTCGTCGCAGTAGCAGGCACTGCTCACGATCGGCCTGCCAAAGGCTTTGAGTTCGACGCCACCGCAAGAGCAAGTTGCGGTCATGATAGGTGAGTGCGTCATCTGCTGGTGATCATCATGCGATTGCCCTCGCTGTCCCGAAATTCCGCGATCGAGCGCCCCGGTTGCCATGGCGCAGGGCGCGGTTCTGCTATGATCTCGGCGCCTCGCGATTTGAGTCTCTGAACGGTGACTTCGATTTCGTTGTCAACCAGCACGAGGACGGGCTCCTCAGATGGTGTTTCGTCCTTGCGCCTTAGGAAGTGGAGGGTGGTTTCGGCACCTGGAAATCCGAGTTCGATCCATCGCCACCCATCATTGCCCATTGGCTGATCGGCGACGACGCGGCAGTTCAGGTGATCGATGTAGAACGCCTTGGCGCGTTCCTGGTCGAACACCGGAAGCTCCGCGAACTGGATGTGCATTGTCGATCTCTCCCCATTGCATCCCGGCTCAAATCAAACTAGACGGTCCAGTACTATGAGTCAATTAGCAGCGCAGGCGCCAGAGGCATGACCAGGACGCCCTCAGCAGGTGTTTCACAAGAACTCGACGAGCAGGGCCGATCGGCACAAAAGCGGCGGGCCATCCTCGATGCGGCGACAGAGGTGTTTCTGCAAAAAGGCTATCTGGCCACCAGTATGGATGAGATCGCAGCGCTTGCGGCGGTGTCGAAGCAGACCGTCTATAAAAATTTTCCAGGCAAGGAGACGCTGTTCGTGGAGATCGTAAGCAGCGTGACCAATCGAGCCAGCGATCGGGTCCACAGTGAAATGCCGGACCTCGCTGAGGGCGAGGATGTTGCCGAATATCTTCAGCGCTATGCGTACCGACAGCTTACCGTGGTGCTCACGCCGCGTGTCATGCAGCTGCGCCGTCTGGTGATCGGCGAGGTCGGCCGCTTCCCAGAACTGGCAAAGGCGCTCTTCGATGGCGGACCCGGGCGCGCAATTGCGGCGATGGCAGTGTTGTTCGAGCGCTTGGCTGATCGCGGCCTGCTTGCGATCGATGATCCGGCCGTCGCCGCTTCCCAGTTCAATTGGTTGATTATGGGCGAGCCATTGAACAGGGCCATGCTGTTGGGTGACGAGTCGATTCCGAAACCGGCGAAGCTTCGACGGCACGCCGCGGCCGGCGTGCGGGTGTTCCTTGCGTCATACGGCAAGTGAGGCACGCCACGGCGACGAGCGAATGCCGGGCGCTACCGTGCGGACCGTTCGGCCGTGTTTGACGGTCCTTTTTTTGGTCCCCAGTGGGTCGCGGCTTGTTGCGGCGCGGCTGTCGAAAATCGACCGATTGTTGTCGATAGTCGCCGAAACCGAGCTGATCCCGAATCGCCGAAATTCCCTTTTGAAATCAAGAGCGCAGATTTCTGACGGATCGCAGAGTCGGTTCTTTAGGGCGTGCAGAAAAGTTTGTGCTGCCGCCTCCTCGCGTTACCATGGCTCAAAACGATCGAGAGGGAATGAGCTCAAATTCGGTCCGACGGACATTAGGATGTCGGGTGGGTTATGATCAGGCGGGAACGTACGTCACTCTGATCGCGTCCTCGCCAACCCGGTCGCTGGCCACGAGACGCAGCGGTGGCCGGGGGCCGGCGAAGAATGCCTTGCCGCGACCAAGCACGATGGGACGGAAGTAGAGCCGGTACTCATCGATAAGGCCAAGCTCGGTCAGACTACCCGCAAGCTCCGGTCCGGCGACTTCGATCTCGCCCTCGTGTTCGGCTTTAAGCGCCCTAACGAACCCTTTGAGATCGTCGTCCACCAGCGTGGCGTTCGGCCCGACCGACTTCAGGGTGCGAGAGACGACCCATTTCGGCTGCGCCCGCCAGGCCGCCGCAAAGTCGCGCCCGACCTGGTCCTGTCCCGGCTGATCCTCGTCCCAATAGCGCATTACCTCGTACATGCGCCGGCCGTAGAGGCTGCCGGCGATCCCGCGCACATGGGCGTTGAAGTGGCGATGGAGCGCCTCGCCCGGCATCGGCAGCCCGGGCCCGCCCTCGGCGCCAGCGACATAGCCGTCGAGCGACTGCATCATTCCGAACACAAGCTTCGCCATGCACAGGCTCCTATCGATCGACGACGATCCGAAGGGATCGCATTCATTTATACCTCGCCCTCACTTCGTCGGTTCGTTGGCTGCACACATTCTCTGACGTGTTCACGTTGGCCGGTAAATCTGCGCCACCGCGCCCCCCGGGAAGGCTTTCGAGCTCACCAGCTTGAGAGACATCGGCGCGACCAGTTCGGAGAACAGCGGCAGGTCTTTGCCCAGCGCCACGGGGGCCACCGTCAGGGCGAGCTGGTCGACCAGTCCTTGGGCGACGAGACTCCGGGCGAAGCTCACTCCGCCGTGGGCGATGATCGGCTTGCCCTCTTGGGCTTTCAACTTCGCGACTTCCTCCGCCAAGTCACCGCTCGCCACATAGGCCTCCGCCCAACTTTCACCACCGGGCTGTAACTTTGCCGGCTGACCGGTTCCCGCGTTGACGGCGCGAGCCTCATCGAGCGCCGCCGACTTGCTCACCTCCCTCAGGATCTCCGGTCCCCGTCGTGAGAAGACGGCCTTGGGGATCTGGTTCATCGGCGCCGCGAACTGGTCGCAGGAGATCGGCCACCAGGCGGCCATGTCACGGAAGCTGCGGCTGCCCATGATGTGCAGGCTCGAGTTCCATATGAACTCTACGCCCCAGGCCTTCGCCTCTTGATCGGCGCCGAACATCCATGTGTTTCGGCCATCCAGGTCACGGATCGATATGGACATCTTCAAGATCAAGTCTCTCATCGCTTCTTCCTAGCGCTGGTGAGACCGAAGGACGGGCCAGATCGGTCAGTTCCGACAATTCGTTGCGGGATAGTCCGACAACGCTTGCACGCCGCCGAAGAGGGATACCGAGCTTCCTTGCCTAGTCGGCGAGGGTGTCGTTGATGCCGCGCCAAATTCTGGTTCAGCGCCGTTTGTCAAAGCAGCGCACCTGAAGGTTGCGGCTGAGGCAACTGCCGTCCGCCAGGTGGCGAGAGGCATGTGAGACGAAGCCGGTGCACGCCGACTGATTTGACTCCCAAAAACGGATACGGGTCTTTCCGTAACGGCGCCAATCAGCTTATCGATTTTTCTCGGCCGGTTCTCCTTTCGTGGCGCCGAGGCGGGTAAGCAGATTGAGCGTGATCCTGCCGACATCGTTCATGGCGCCTGCGGCTGGCAGCGCGCCGCACCAGGCAACCGAGCTTGCGGAAAAGATCAAGCCGCCTGCTGCGAGCTTTCGCAGGGTCATTTCGGCGCAGCGGCGGGCGATGCGTTGCCTATCCCCGCCCTCGTACCAGCGCGTCGGATCCTGAAAGAAGCTGTCGGGAAATCCCGTCGCACGCGCGATCACGACGGTGTCAGCGGAAGTGCCGAGGGCTGGGTCCGTCGCATCCACTTCGTAGCCCGCGGCACCGCCCAGCACGATGCCGTTCGTGCCAAAGGTCGCATTTTCAACGCCTTCGAACAGCCATGCGCATCCTGCTTCATGGCTTTCCTCAGTGCGCGTGAAGGGGCGTGCGCCATCGAAACCCATCAATGAGATTGCACTGCCGATCAGCGAGAATTCGCCTCGGCCGCGGCAGCGGAGATAACCGCCTGGTTCGTTGGTGATCGACAGCGCCTGTTCGGCGACCGGGCCGTCCCAGGTGCGGCCGGCCTCCAGCGGCGAGCGCCGCAACTCCATCAGATCGTCCTTGAAAGCCACAGTGGCAGCAAAGCCGTTTCCGCCGAGATAGGCGATGCTGCCGCCTTCGGCTACAAACTGCCGCAGCGCCTGCTCCATCTCGATCGACATATATTCGGGATGACTGCCGGTGACGACGGCTTGATGTCGACGCAAACCGTCTATGCCGCATTCGTGCAAATCGTGATCGGTCAGGATGTCAAACACGATTCCATTGTCGTGGCAGAATCGGAGGAAATGCAGATCGACCGGCAAATTGTGTGGGCAGCCGCAGAGCGGATAATCGTAATCGTCCCTGAGCGTCACTTTCGGCTTTTTGTAGGAGCAAATGGAAACACCGCTAAGGTCGGAATGGTAGTCGTAAAGGGATTTCAGATTGTTGGCGATCGCGAAGCGATGTCCGCGGTCGTCGCCTTTCCATTCATAAAGATGATCCGGGAGACATTCGTCCGCGTAAGCGAGATAGGTCGCCGTCGGCACGAGATACAACAGCGGCGACGAAACCTGTGAAGAGGTGACGAAGAACACCACGCGTTCGTAGCCACCCTCCCATTCGACCTGGAACGCGTAGACGCCTGGGTGTGCGTTTTCAGGGATCGTCGCGCGGTGCGATGCCGGCCACTCAAGCGGGCCGATATCGTCGTCGTGGCAATGGATAGCGTCGTAGTGCGACGGCACCAAGCGAGGCTCGAAGCTCGATCCGTCCCAGCGTGCCGAAGTCACGCAGAAGGCTGGCTGATTGATCACGTCGAGGAGCAACGGATCTGCTCCGCCCGACGACAGGATCGGCTGCGTTGGTAACAGCGTCGGGAAATCCCAGGCAATGGTCCCGTGTGGGGTGTCGAGCCGGATCGCAGCAAATTTCGCGTTGAGGGTAGGTTCGTGGTTGGTGGCACTTGCGCCGAAATGGATGCCGTGCGCCTGGAGGTTCCGCGCCGGGCCGCCAAAACCTTCATGGAGTTCGTAAGGCGCGAGACGGTCGTGGGATTTGATGCGCAGACGCGATTGTTCCTGCCGCAGGTCCAACTCGACGGTGAGCCACACACCAGTTGGCGCCTTCTTCTCGACAAAGGTTTCGTCACCGATTTTCACGACAAATGCGCCGTCGCGGAGGCGCAGCCCGAGGGCGCCTGCCTCCAGGATCGTGCGCGCACCTTCGTTGCGCGTGAGGAACAGCTCAAAACGTATGACGTGGACGGCTTGTACTTTGGCCAGTTCGCCGGCTCGCACGAACAGGAACGACCCTTGGTCGAAATGCCGACGCCGTGCTTCACCTACCGTTTCGATGGGCCAGGCGAGAAATTCCGGAGCCGGCTTGTCGAGCCGGCAAATTCGTGTGGCCTTTATCGGCCGATCGCATGACAGGCTGAGCTTGATCCGCTGGCCTGCTTTGGCACTCCAGGGGGTGGTATAGCCAACCACGCTCATCGCGTCGTGGTCTACTGCGCGCTTCATCTATCCCTCCCGATGAACTCCAGATGGGCTGGGGCGAACCGCGTAGTCCGGTCCGATGTCGGCCAATGCGCTGCCGCTCTGACAAGTTCCGCATGGCGCACTACAGCCATGATGTACATGCTTGTATAGATAAGCTGCATTCGGATAGTCTCGACGCGATCGGTCCAAGCGCGACATTACCAAGGAGGATGACATGCGCAACGCATCTCTCTTCGATCTGTCAGGCAGGAAGGCGCTTGTAACCGGCGCAAGCCGTGGCATCGGGCGCAGCATCGCCGAGGCGCTCAGCGCGGCCGGCGCCGACGTCGCGGTCACGGCGCGCAGCGTGGCCTCGCTCGAGAAGACGATGGCCGCCATCCGCACCGCCGGCGGGGTCGCGCATGCCATCGCCCTGGATGTCACCGATGTCGACCGCTGCCGGGCGGCGACTGCCGAGGCCGGCAGCCTGCTCGGAGGTCTCGATATTCTCGTCAACAATGCGGGGGTGGAAGAGGTCCGGCCTTCACTCGATGTCGACGAGGCCTTGTGGGACCGGATTGTCGATACGAATCTCAAAGGCGCCTTCTTCTGCGCCCAAGCCGCCGCGCGGCAGATGAGAGACGCCGGACGGCCCGGCGTCATTATCAATCTCTGCTCGCTGACCTCCGAGGTTGGGGTCCCCACGGCGGTGCCGTACGGCTCGTCGAAATCAGGCCTCCTCGGCATGACGCGGGCGCTTGCAGCGGAGTGGGCCGATCTCGGGATCCGGGTCAACGCCATTGCGCCTGGCTATTTCAGGACAGCGATGACAGACGTGTTCTACAGCAACGAGGCATGGCAGCAATCGATGCTCGCCAAGATTCCGCAGCGCCGTTTTGGTGATCTCTCGGACCTGCACGGAATCGCGGTGTTCCTCGCTTCGGATGCGGCAGCCTACATAACCGGCCAGTCCATTCCCGTGGATGGAGGCTTTCTCGCATCGATTTGAAGGCTTCAGGGGCCGGAGACGTGTCCCAGAAGTGATCGACAAGCGCTAATCGTAATTGCGTTCTAAGAAAAGGAGCCGCCATGTCTGACGTCAGCTTCCACCGCCTGTCATCCCTCAGTGTCGATCAGCGGGCCAGTTTACTGAAACGCGCCGAAGGAGATCTGTCTTCCTTCATCGAAAAGGTCCGTCCAATCATCCAGGCCGTCAAGGATGAAGGTGACGCGGCACTGCTCCGGTTTGCACGCGAACTCGACAAAGCCGATGTTGCCGACGGTGGACTGAAAGTTTCGGAAGCGGAGTTCGACGCGGCATTCGACAAGGTCGAGAAGGATGTCGTGGAGAGTATCCGGTTCGGCATCGAGAACATAAGGCATTTCCACGAGGAGCAGCGCCCGGAAACAATGTGGCTCAAGGAAGTTCGGCCAGGCGCCTATGCGGGCGACCGATACACACCGATTGCTTCCGTTGCGCTTTATGTTCCGCGCGGCAAAGGCGCCTTTCCCTCGGTGACGATGATGACCTCGGTTCCGGCGGTGATTGCCGGGGTTCCCCAGATCGCGATCGTGACGCCTGCGACTTCGGATGGTTCCGTCGACGCCGCGACGCTGGTTGCTGCCCGCATCGCCGGCGTGGAGACCGTGTACAAGTGCGGCGGCGCCCATGCGGTCGCCGCCGTCGCCTATGGGACCGAGACCGTGAAGCCTGCCGTCAAGATCGTCGGGCCGGGGAGCCCCTGGGTGGTGGCGGCAAAGAGCGTGTTGTCCCCGATCATCAACACAGGTCTCCCCGCCGGTCCTTCCGAAGCGATCATTTTTGCCGATCACAGCGTCGACGGCGGCCTGGCCGCTCTTGACCTGTTGATCGAGGCCGAGCACGGGCCGGATTCCTCGGCCTACCTGGTGACGCACAGCCGCAAGGTCGCCGAAGCCGCGTTGATTGCGATACCGGAACACTGGTCCAGGATGAGCGAACAGCGTGTGGAGTTCTCACGCGCGGTGCTGACTGGGAAGCGCGGCGGCATCGTGCTGACCGAGTCGCTGGAGGACAGCTACCGGTTCATCAACGACTATGCGCCGGAGCACCTCGAGATTCTGTCAACGGAGCCATTTGCGCATCTCGGACGTATCACGGAAGCCGCCGAGATCCTCATGGGTCCGCATACGCCGGTGACCCTCGCCAACTTCGTCCTCGGGCCCAATGCGGTGCTGCCGACCAGCCGGTGGGCGCGAACCTTTGGACCGCTTTCCGTGACGGATTTCGTCAAGAGATCGTCGGTCGGCTATGTGACCTCGGCGGCCTATCCGGAACTCGCCCTGCATGCCCGCAGGCTCGCCCGCTACGAAGGATTCAGCTCGCATGAGAACGCGGTTTCGGAGATCCGCGATCGCTATCTCGCCGGCTGAGCGGAAATGATGACGATGAGGGCGGCGCGACTCTATGGACCCGGCGACTTGCGCGTCGAGGATATCGCCGCGCCAGGCGCTCCCGAACCATGCTGGGTGAAGCTAAGGGTCGATGCCGCAGGCATTTGCGGTTCCGATCTCCACAACTTCCGCACGGGCCAATGGATAAGCCGATCGCCTTCGACGGCTGGCCATGAGCTGACAGGCACGGTGATTGCCATCGGCGAGGGCGTGGATACCGTCGGTGTTGGCGACCGAGTGGTCGCCGATTCCCGTTTCTGGTGTGGAGAATGCGCGCAATGCCATGCAGGCAAGCGGCATCTTTGCACGTCGCTGGGCTTCGTCGGCGAGATATGCGACGGCGGATTTGCCGAACAGGCGGTCCTGCCCGCACGCCTCCTGCACATCGTCGATGCCGTGCTTGACGAACGGGTCGCGGCGATGGCCGAGCCGCTGGCTGTAGCGATGCACGCAGTGCGGCGTCTGCCGAAAACGGCCGGCTCCGTTCTTGTCGTCGGCTGCGGGACTATCGGCGGGCTTGCCGCACTGCTGCTTTCCCGGACATTCGCAGGTACCGTGCTCGTCGCCGACCGCAATCAGGGCCGCTGCGCCCGGGTGGCGAGGATCACCGGCGCCAGCATCGTCGACTTGAACCGGGACGCCATTGCCGCCGCCACCGCGGATGCCCCCTTGCTCGCTGCCGTCGAAGCAACCGGCAGCGTCGCAGCACTCGGCCAGTTGCTCGGCGTTCTCGATGCCGGCGGCACCGTTGCGATGGTCGGCATATTCCATGGCCGCCTCGACATCGATCCCAACATCCTGGTTGAACGCGAAATCGCATTGCTGGGATGCCACGCCTTTGCCGATGAGCTTCCCGACGCCATTCGGATGCTCGGCGAATTGACCGAGCCCATGGTCGAACTGATCGACCGCGAGATCGGCCTGGATGATGTTCCCGCAGCCTATGAGCGGCTGTTGGCGGGGCAGGGCGATGGTTTGAAAACAATCATCCGGATGCGGTCTGCCGGGCGCGTGTGATTTCCGAACCTTGCCGGAAAGGATTTTTGAAATGATCACTTTGCCCGACACCGCCAGCCCTCTTTACGAGAAGGTCAAGGACTACATCCTGACGAACATCGGAACGGGGCGATGGAGCAAGGACCGCAAGCTGCCGTCCGAAAATGAATTCGTGGCGACACTCGGCGTGTCTCGGATGACGGTCCATCGTGCCTTGCGGGAGTTGACCTCTGCGGGTTTTCTGATCCGGCTCCAGGGCGTCGGCACATTCATCGCGCCACCTCGACCGCAATCCGCACTGATCGAGATCAACAACATCGCGGCGGAAATTGTCGCGCGGGGAAACAGGCATCGCTCCGAGGTTATCGTCCTCGAAAAGATCATGCCGACAAAGGAGCTCGCGCTTTCGTTCGAGTTTGCAAAGCGCGTGTCGGTCTATCATTCCATCGTCGTCAACTTCGAGAACGATCTGCCTGTGCAATTGGAAGAGCGCTTCGTCAACCCGGGCCTGATACCCGACTATGACAAGCAGGATTTTTCCAGGACAGCGACCTACGACTACCTCATGCAGAAAACCCCGGTGACGGAGGTCGAGCACATCATCTCGGCGACCCCTGCCGATGCCGAGACGGCGCGGTATCTGGGCATCGATACCGGCAGCTGCTGCCTGCTTCTGCATCGCCGGACATGGACGGGCGCCGTCGTTGCCACGATCAGCAAGCTGACTTACGTTGGAAGCCGCTACTCGCTTGGCAGTCGGTATTCTCCGTCCAAAAAAACCTGATCGCAGTGGAGCGATTCAGAGTCGGAAAGAGGTGTCTAACTTGTATATGCATGTATGTATTTAGCCTTGACATCCGCTGTTGCTGACGTTGAAGTGTCGTCGCACTTCGGTTGAACTGACAGCTAAGATGCCGAGGCACGATGCCGCAAGAGCAGAAGCCCGCATTCTCACCAGGCCGGATGTTTGGCTCAAAAAAAGCGGCCTGATCATCAAGGGGAACAAGATGATGCGTAACCTAGCAGGACAATTTCGGGCACTCGTTATGGCTGCTGCCGTCGGGTTTGCCCCGGCGGTCTACGCGGCCGACACGACAATTCCGGCGACGCCTGAGGCAGGAACATTCAAGATCGGCATCGAGCCATGGCTTGGCTACGGCCAGTGGCACGTCGCCGAAGCCAAGGGTCTGTTCAAGGCGAACGGGCTGTCCGACGTGCAGATCGTGAACTTCGCCGAGGACAAGGACATCAACGCCGCCCTGGCGAGCGGCCAGCTCGATGCCGCCAACATCGCGACCCACACGGCTATGGGAATGGTTGCGGCGGGCCTGCCGGTGAAGATCGTGCTTCTGCTCGACGTCAGCATGACGGCAGACGCCATGATCGCCGGCAAGGACGTCGCCTCCGTCGCCGACCTCAAGGGCAAACAGGTGGCTTTCGAGGAAGGCACGACGAGCGACATCCTGCTCAAATACGCGCTCGCCAAGAATGGCATGTCCATCGCCGATGTCCAGCCGGTTCCAATGCCGGCGGCGGATGCCGGCAGCGCGTTGATCGCTGGCCAGGTTCCGGTCGCGGTTACCTATGAGCCTTATCTCACCGCGGCCAGGGCACAGAACAAGGACGTCAAGCTGCTCTTCACCGCAGGCGAAGATCCCGGCCTGATCAGTGACGTGTTCGTGGTGCGCGATGAGGTGATCAAGTCGCGTCCCGGCCAGGTGCTTGCCATGATCAAGACCTGGGATGCGGCCCTGAAGGCTTACAATGCCGACACGCCCGACGGCCGGGCGATCATCTCCAAGGCGGTCGGTTCGAGCGTCGAAGACCTCAACACCGCCTTTGATGGCGTGCGATACTATACTCTCGCCGAAAACAAGGATGCGCTGACGGGCGAATTTTCCACCAAGACATTCGCCGATGTCGAGGCAGCCGCCAAGAACGCCGGGCTGCTTCAGGCGGACGTGACGCCGGAGCAGATGATCGACCCGTCATTCGTCAAGGCCGCGAAATGACGAGGGCCGGCTCGCGGTGGTGACGCAAATGTCCGAGCAGCGTGCGACCAAGCCAAGCCCGTCTCACGCAGCGCCGGGGCCGGTGATCAAACAGCCGATGCGCCGTGGCCGAACCGCCCGGATCGGCGCGCCCCACGCCCGCGCCCGCGGGCGGAAGTTAGCGGTGGCGGTTTTTGCCGGCCTCGGCCTCGCCTGGTGGGCGGCAACAGGGCTGGGGCTGGTAAAGCCGATTTTCCTGCCCTCGCCGGGGAGCGTGGTGACCCAGCTCGGCAAGCTCTCGGGTGACGGCACGCTGTGGCTGGATCTCAGGACCTCGATATACCGTATTTCTGTTGGCTTCCTCATCGCCTCGGCATTGGCGATTCCGATTGGCGTGCTGATCGGCAGCTTCAGGACTTGGGAAGCGGCGATCGAGCCGCTTGTGGATTTCATCCGCTACATGCCGGTGGTCGCTTTCGTGCCCCTTTCCATCCTGTGGTCGGGGACGGGCGATGCCCAGAAGTTCCTGATCATCTTCATCGGCACCTTCTTTCAGCAGGTGCTGATGATCATGGACAATGTGAAGCGGGTTCCCGCTGATTTCATTGGCCTTGGCAGGACACTCGGCCTGCCGGATCGCAGGATCTTGACCCGCATCGTGGTTCCCAGCGCCTTGCCAGGCATCTGGGACACGTTGCGCATCAGTCTCGGCTGGGCATGGACCTGGCTGGTGTTGGCGGAACTTGTCGCGGCGACATCAGGGCTCGGCTACCGCATCACCGTGTCCCAGCGTTATTTCCAGACAAACACCATCATCGGCTACATCCTGCTGCTGGGCGTGCTTGGCCTCATTACCGACCAGGTCATGAAGGCACTGGGAAAAGTGCTGTTCCGGCAGGAGGGCCACGTGCAATGAGGCCGGGCCGATGAGTTTGCCCAAACTGCGGATCGAGGGTCTCCACAAGAGCTTCGGCACGGGCGCGCGGCGCACGGAAGTGCTGCGCGATATCAATCTCGATCTTGCCGACAACGAGTTCGTCTCGCTGGTGGGCACGTCGGGTTGCGGCAAGAGCACGCTGCTGTCGATCGTTGCCGGACTGCAGGATTTCGACGCGGGAGATCTTGCCATCGATGGCGCGCCAATCCTGCAGCCGGGCCTCGACCGCGGCGTCGTCTTCCAGTCCTACACCCTGCTTCCCTGGCTGACGGCGCAGCAGAATATCGAGTTCGCCCTCAAGGCCGCGGGTCATGATCGCGCGACCTGCCGCAGGATAGCACGCGAGCATCTCGATCTGGTCAAGCTCCCTCACAGCGCCAATCGTTATCCGTCTGAGCTTTCGGGCGGCATGAAGCAACGGGTGGCCATAGCGCGTGCTCTTTCCTATCGACCCAAAATGCTTCTGATGGACGAGCCCTTTGGCGCGCTCGATGCCTTGACCAGGCATCAGATGCAGGAACTCCTGACGCAGATCTGGGAGGAGCACAGGCTCACCGTGCTCTTCGTCACCCATGATGTGGAAGAAGCCGTCTACCTGTCGGACCGCATCGTCGTGATGGGGATCGGCCCGGGACGCATCATGCAGACCTTCAATGTCGATATCGAGCGCCCGCGCCGGGAAGAGGTCATGGAAACCCCGGCCTTTATGGATTTGCAGCGCAGCGTACACAAGGCGATCCGCGAGGCTTCAAAACGTCCCGAAATGGTTTAGGCGAGCCACTCAATTACTTACAATCGGCGACCAGCGTTGCGCCCAATCTCGATATCGCGCCATCGCGATTCCTGACCAGACGAGCCGCGATCGGCGGCTTTCTCCTCAACCTCGAAAAAAATTTGCAGGACAATGTCGATTTCCTAAACTCCGTTCGTCGTTTCGATGCCGGCCGGTGAGTCCGGCTCAACAAGGAGACAGACGATGCGTGTGATGGTGCTCGTGAAGGCTACCGAGGACAGCGAAAAGGGCTTTGTCCCCACGCCCGAGGCGAAGGAGGCGATGGAGGCGATGGGCAGGTTTAACGACGAGCTGCGCAATGCCGGCATCTTGCTCGACGCCGATGGCCTCAAGCCCTCCTCGCAGGGCAAGCGCGTTGCGTTCGATGGTCCCCGCCGGACGGTCATCGACGGGCCTTTCGCCGAGACCCGCGAACTGGTCGCCGGCTTTTGGCTCTGGGAAGTCAAGGACATGGACGAGGCGGTCGCCTGGGTGAAGCGCTGCCCCAATCCCATGCCGGGACCGAGCGAGATTGAAATCCGGCCGCTGTACGAGATGGCTGATTGGCAATGGGAATCTGATGCCGGAGGTCGCGGAAATCCATGACCGGGCGCGTGAGAAGCTTAGCGGCAACTGAACCTGTCGGCCGCAACCTGCTTTGCCTTCGTTATGGCTTTGGCCGATAAGGCAGCATGACGGCAGGCGAGACGCAGCAGGCGATCGAGGCGATTTTTCGCATTGAACGAGCCCGGCTCATCGCGGGCCTGGCCCGCCTCGTGCGCAATGTCGATCTTGCAGAGGAACTGGTGCAGGACGCCCTGGTCATAGCCTTATCCGAATGGTCCAGGACCGGCGTTCCGGCCAATCCCGGCGCTTGGCTGATGACGGTCGCCAAACGCCGCGCCATCGACGCGATCCGTCACGACAAGATGCGCGAGCGCAAGCATGAGGAGATCGCGCGGGAGCTGGACGGCGAGTGCGATGGTACGGCCGAGGGAAACGAAATGGCCATGAACGACGATCTTGGCGACGAGCTGCTGGGCCTCATCTTCACAGCCTGCCATCCCATACTTTCGGCCGACGCCCGCGCGGCCCTCACGCTGCGTGTCATCGGCGGCCTGACGACAGACGAGATCGCCCGTGCTTTCCTGTCGAGCGAGGTGACGATCGCCCAGCGCATCGTCCGCGCAAAGAGGACGATCGGAAAGGCCGGGCTCAGCTTCGAGGTGCCGCGCGGCGCCGAGCGTGCGGCGCGTCTGTCCTCGGTGCTGGAGGTCATCTATCTCATCTTCAATGAAGGCTATGCTGCCACGGCAGGCGACGACCTTGTCCGGCCGAGCCTGTGCCTGGAGGCACAACGGCTCGGCCGCATGCTGGCGGGGTTGATGGCCGAGGATGCCGAGGTGTTCGGCCTGCTGGCTCTGATGGAAATCCAGGCATCGCGCCTGCCGGCACGCATCGGGCCGGACGGCGCCCTCTTGACCCTGACCGAGCAAAACCGCGCGCGCTGGGACCAGCTGCTGATCCGCCGAGGCCTTGACGCGCTGGCCCGTGCCGAAGCCCTCGGGGGCGATGGCCCCTATGTGTTGCAGGCCGCGCTTGCAGCCTGTCACGCGCGGGCGCGCAGTCCGGCCGACACCGACTGGCCCCGGATCGCAGCGCTCTACGACCGGCTGCGTGCAGTGATGCCCTCGCCGGTGGTCGATCTCAATCGAGCGGTCGCCCACAGCATGGCCTTCGGGCCCGAAGCGGGCCTGCGGTTGGTAGACGAGATTGCCGACGCCGCCGCCTTGCGCAATTATGCGCCATTGCCGGCGGCGAGGGGCGATTTTCTGTTTCGGGCCGGCCGGCTGGCCGAGGCCCGCGCCGAATTCGAGGCTGCGGCCAAGCTCACCCGCAACGTGCGCGAAGCGGCCTTTCTCCTCGCCCGCGCAGACGCTTGTGGTTGACAGCATCGCTCTCCGTGCCCGACGCGCCGCTCGGCAACATCGAAAGCCGCCAGTTCGCTCCCGGCCAGCCCCCTTCAATGAGCGTGATCAGCTCGCAACGCGAAAGGGATTAACGATGCGCAAGCCTTCGTCGAGCGCCATTGCGTGCTGCATGTCCTCCGACCAAAGTGTATCGCAGCCAGCGTGAACCGCCGCGGAGGCGATCATCGCGTCATAGGTGGAAAGGCCGTACCGCTCGGCGAGCCTCAATCCTGTTTCGTGGGTCTCGAGCGTGAGCGGATGAACCGTCAACAGGCCGCGCAGCGTGGTCAGCAGCGCATGCGTGTCGTCCCATGACATTTGCATCTTCCGACGCGCGACATTGGTGAGTTCATTGAGAACCTGCACGCTGATCGCCCCGCCATCGGCGATGGCCGCCTCGGCCCGATCCGCCTTCGCCGTGTCGCCTGACGCGATATGAAGAAGGACATTGGTATCGAAAAAACTAACGGGCATTTGCCTCGTCCCGATCGAATTTGAAGTCAGCGGGAAGCCGACCGCGGAAGGCGCGGAGACGCTTCAGCAACTCCTCACGCCCGGGCTTCCGCGCGACGCCAAGCTGGCGGGCGTCAGCGACATGGATTTCGATCTCATCGCCTTCCCTGAGTTCAAGCGCTTCGACCACAGCGGCGGGAAGGCGGACCGCAAGACTGTTTCCCCATTTGGCGACCTGCATGCCACTTCCTCTCTTAGATATACGCTGGAAGAAATGTATATCCACAAGTCGTCAAGGTCAAGAATTGCAGCCAATCGGTTTATTCATTTTGGAGGAGAGGGCCTCGATCATGCCAGCAACTGCGTCGGCACGCCGAGAATCGGTCCTGCCTCGGCGAGCCGCTGGTCGAGGGTCCACACCGTGGCGCCATGCTCCGATGCCGTCGCGAGGTGCAGGGCGTCGCCAGCACGAAGCCCGAGCATATGCTGATCGGCGAATTTCGCGGCGACCCGAAAATGCCCGCCCGTCACCGGCAGCACGGTGAAGCTCTCAGCGACAAGCCTATTGAACATCGCGAGCGCTGCCGCGCGTTGCTCCAGGTCGATCTGTCCGGTCCGAAGCTTGATCGCCATGGCGGAGGACATCTCGGTGATGGTCCAGCCGCTGATCACAAGTTGCGCTGGGTCCTGCTCCACCAGCCAGCCCTGAACGCGCGCGGTCATGGCTTCGTTGGATAGCGCCGCGATGATCAGCGAAGTATCGAGATAGGACGTCAATAGCGATCGCCATCTCGCATCGATCGCACCAGATCGGCGGCAGCCTGAGCCTGCAGAGGCATGGTTGCGGTCAGGGATTGGAGCACGACGGCGTCGATCCGTTTGCGAGGGCGGGCCACGGCCGTGAGCCTAGCGACCGGCTTGCCACGCCGGGTTATGTCGATCGAGTCTCCAGCTTCGACCCGGTCGACGAGCTCACTCAGATGTGCCTTGGCGTCCGCCAGATTGACCGCGTCCATGTCACGCTCCTGACCATGTAGATAGTCATATAGCGCATCATACTTGACGATTCCAGCGCAGAGTACTTTGGCACACCAGGCTGCCCCAGGTCAGCGACTGTCGCGGCGCGCGACCATTTTCTCGTTCCACTTCTTGAAGACCGCTGTGTGAGCGAAGCAGGTGATCGCTCCTGCAACGAGAATTATGCCGCTTCCCGCTTGACTCACACATATCCCGGTGGTTATACATCGATCAATAGCCGAAGGGTTATCGATCCCAATGCCAAACGCTCACGATGTACTCTTCAGAACGCTTGCCGATCCGACTCGGCGCGCTATTTTTGAGCGGCTGTGTCGCGAAGGAGAGCAGACGGTCGGGGCTCTAACGGCTCAGGCCGGGATCTCGCAACCGGCCGTGTCAAAACATCTCGGCGTTTTGAGGCAGGCCGGGCTCGTGCGCGACCGCCATGCAGGGCGACAGACCCATTATAGCGCGCAGCTTGCTGCGCTTGCCCCCCTGATTGACTGGACAAGCCAGATGACCGGGTTCTGGCAGAGCCGGTTCGACGACCTCGAAGACCTGCTCAAAAGGATGGACCAGTGAACCGAACGTCGACCGAAACACTCTCCGTCATTGTTGAACGGGAAATCGCTTATCCGCCCGAGAAGATCTGGCGCGCGCTCACGCAACCACACTTGATCGAGGAGTGGCTCATGAAAAATGACTTCAAACCTGTCGCGAACCACCGCTTCAATCTTCACGCAGACTGGGGCGCTGTCGAATGTCAGGTGCAGACGGTCGAGCCGAACAGAACACTGACTTACACGTGGGATACTAAGGATCTCAAGAGTGTCGTCTCCTGGACCCTCACTCCCACGAGCACCGGAGCCCGCTTGCGCATGGAACAGTCGGGCTTCCGGCCGGATCAGCAGCCTTACTTCCGGGGTGCCAAAGTCGGCTGGCCGAGGTTCTTTGACGATCTGGAGCAGGTTCTGGCGCGGACGGACTGAGATCCGCTGGGCCATCCAGCCAAGGGCTCTGTTACAGAGCGACATCACGAGGCGATAATGGAGGCAAGCCAATGAAGATCAAGTTGGCCAAAGTATACGTGGACGACCAGGAAAAGGCACTGGGCTTTTACACCGAAATGCTCGGCTTTACCAAGAAGGCCGATTTCAGTAATGGGCCGTTTCGCTGGCTGACCGTCGCATCACCCGACGAGCCGGACGGTGCCGAGCTGCAACTCGCGCTCAATGACAACCCCGCTGCAAAGACCTACCAGCAAGCCATTTTCCAGCAGGGCCAGCCCGCGGTCATGTTCTTCACCGATAACGTCAAGGGCGACTACGAGCGCATAAAAGCGCGCGGCGCCGAGATCACGATGCCGCCGACCGAAGTAACCGGCTCGACCATCGCCCAGCTGAACGACAACTGCGGCAATCTCGTTCAAATCACCCAACTGGCGCGCTGGTAAAGCATGCGTTCAGTGGCGTGGCTGCCCGGCGGGAGTCGCCAAACGGGCCGCCCGATCCGCTTCGGTTCGTCTTCAGAGGAGGTCTCAATGGATTGGAACAAATGGGTTCGGCAGATCCACCGCTGGCTGTCGATTATCTTTGCGGCGGTCGTCGCCGCCATCTTCATTAGCCTGGGAGTAGGCAAGGAACCCGCCTACTGGGTATACCTCTTGCCGCTGTTTCCACTCGGCTTGCTCCTGCTTACCGGTCTGTACATGTTCGTGCTGCCTTACGCTCCCAAGTGGCGCAACGCGGGGGGCACCGGCGCATTGGAGTGAACGCATGGCCAACAAGACGTCCATCAAGTCAGCGGCGGTCGCGAAGAAGCCCGCCGCCAAGCCTGTAGCCGCCAAGCCGGTCCTCCTCGCAGGCGGCAACCCGCAGATTCCGAACGGTGATGGTGACGCTCCTGTGCAGGCCTACATCGCGGCCATGCCTGGCTGGAAACGCGACGTCGGCCGTCGCCTCGACGCGCTCATCGAGCGCAACGTTCCCAACCTGCGCAAGGCCGTCAAATGGAACTCGCCCTTCTATGGCGTCGAGGGTCAAGGCTGGTTCCTCAACTTCCATCGCTTCACAAAGTACATCAAGCTGGCTTTCTTCCGCGGCACGTCGCTGCATCCTGTCCCTCCAGGCGAGTCCAAGCACAAGGACGTGCGCTACCTCGACATCCGCGAGGACGACCAGCTCGACGAAGCTCAACTCACCGACTGGGTAAAGCAAGCCGGCCAGTTGCCTGGCGAGCAAATGTGAGTGGAATGCGAGTCATTCCCGCAAACCCGGTGCCGACTAGCGGTATTCATGTGACGGGCGAGCGGCAACAACCCTAGGGAAAGCGACAATGATGATGAAGAGTGGCTCAATGGAAGGAAATGCAGAGAGCTCTCCCTCTCAGCTGATAGATGCGAGGATCAGTGAGCTGGGCGATTGGCGAGGCAAGACGCTTTCCCATGTCCGCGCTCTCGTCAAGCAGGCTGACCCGGAAGTGGTCGAGGAGTGGAAGTGGCGAGGCGTTCCGGTGTGGTCGCACGCCGGAATAATCTGCACCGGCGAGACCTACAAGAACGTCGTGAAGGTGACCTTCGCAAAGGGCGCCTCCCTGCCGGATCCTGCAGGCCTGTTCAACTCCAGTCTCGAAGGCAACACCAGGCGCGCCATCGATATCCGTGAGGGCGAAGACATAGATGAGAATGCGTTCAAGGCGCTGATACGCGCTGCTGCCGCCCTGAACACGGCCCGATAGTCAGCTCCGGCCGATATGGTCGGCTAGCGGGCCGAGAGCGGCGAGCAAAGCTTCGCCGGTGGCTTGCGTCGCGTTCTCATGCGGCGCGCGCAGGTTCAGCCAGCGTCTGTCGCCGGACCGTACCGCCAGCACTGCCTTCATCGCGGAGATGAGGCCGGCGTCCTGGATGATTTTGCGGAACGCCTTGATGGCGGCATCCGCGTCAGTAATGTCCTCTCCCGCCAGCGCAGCGTCGTAGACGGCCCGGATCGCTGCGGCATTCAGATTGATCGTCGCCGAGATGCAGCCCGCAGCACCGTTGGCGAGGCCTTTCGTCAGCTGTGCTTCCGAACTAGGGAACACCGCGACCCCTGGAGCTGACGCAATGACCGCCGCGGTGTTGTTCCAATCGCCGGCGCTGTCCTTGTAAGCCACCACGACATCCGGAAACGCTTCGCTCAAGCGGGCGGTCAACGCCGGGCTCACCGGTACGCCGGAATTCTGCGGGATGTGGTAGAGGATCATCCTCATCGCCGGGTTCGCCACCCGTTCGATCAGCTCGCCATAGTAGCGGGCCTGTCCGTTGTCGCCGGCGGCCGTATAGAAGAACGACGGCAGCACCATCACCCCGGCACAGCCGAGCCCGACGGCATGCGCCGTCAGCTCGACGGTCTCGGCAAGTGCTGTGACACCGGTGCCGGGCATCAGATGGCCTGGCGAAATGCCGGCCTCGACCAGCCACTCCAGCGCTTGCATGCGCTCGCGCAACGAGACGGACAACGCCTCGCCCGTGGTGCCGAACGGCGACAGGAAATGCGCTCCCTGATCCAGCACCCATTTGGCGTGTGATATCCAGAGGTCGCGGGCAATGCGGCCGTCGTTTTCGAACGGCGTCAGAATCGGTGCGATGGTTCCTTGTGGGCGGATCATGTGCGTCCTTCTACGGGTGAAAATCTGTGCTGTGCTCAAAGCCGGCATCAGAAATGTCGAGCAAGCTACATGAAGCAGTGTTGCTGAGTACCGGCCGTTCGACCTCGAAAGCAAGCGGCTCGCGCATAGGCGCGCGATTGTGATCGGGCAGCGGTTCTGAGGCTCTCTAGGTATATACTTGTCACGGGATAACGTCGTCCGGCCGAAAGGGGGGTGACAAACGAGTTCTGCTGTTTCATCAATGCCGCCTTTTGAGGAGAAGCCCATGCGGAGGATCGGCGTCGGCATTATCGGCTGCGGCAACATTTCGGATGCCTATCTGAAGGCATCGCCACAATTCCCGGTGCTCGACATTGTCGGCGTCGCCGACATCAACCGGGCGGCAGCCGAGGCGAAAGCAGCGGCCCACGGCCTGGCTGCCATGCCGGTCGACGCGCTGTTGGCCGATCCGCGCGTCGAGATCGTGCTCAATCTGACGACGCCGCAGCATCATGTGCCGGTCGGCCTGCAGGCTGTCGGGCAAGGCAAGCACGTCTATTCCGAGAAGCCGCTGGCAACGACGCTCAGCGACGCCGAGCGGCTGGTCGCGGCCGCGCGCGAAAAGGGCGTGCGCGTCGGCTGCGCACCCGACACCTTTCTTGGCGGCTCCCACCAGACGGCGCGGCGCCTGGTCGATAAGGATACGGTCGGGACCATTGTCGCCGGCTCTGCCTTCATGCAGGTGCCCGGCCACGAGCTCTGGCATCCCAATCCGGATTTCTACTATCAGCCCGGCGGTGGGCCAATGCTCGACATGGGACCGTACTATCTGACCTGCCTGGTCAATCTCCTGGGTCCGGTAAAATCCGTGACCGGGCAGGCGAAGTCTTCCTACGCCACCCGCACCATCGGTTCTGGACCGCGCCAGGGCGAAACCATCCGGGTCGAGGTGCCGACCCATATTTCCGGGCTGCTCGCATTCGAGAATGGCGCCGCGGTCTCGATCACCACCAGCTTCGACGTCTGGAAGCATGAACACAATCACATCGAACTTTACGGAACCACGGGCTCGATGATCGTCTCCGATCCCAACCAGTTCCAGGGCGACATCAGGACCAGCCAGCGCAAGGGCGACTGGACGGTGGCCGATCAGATCAATTCCTATGGCGACGGCAATTACCGGGGCCTCGGCCTTGCCGACATGGCGCAGGCGATCGTCTCGGGCAGACAACACCGCGCCAGTCTCGACCTTTCCCTCCATGTCCTGGAAATCATGGAATCGATCATCTCTTCATCTGAGACAGGGCGGCGTATCGATCTCAGATATGGCTGCGCCCGGCCGGCGCCGATGCGCGCCGATCTGCCTTTTGGAATTCTGGAATAGGGAACAATGCGATGAGCAAGACGGCACTGATTTTCTGGGGCGGCTGGGAAGGTCACACCCCGGCCCGAAGCGCCGAAATCGTCAAGGAGATGCTGGCCGGCAACGGCTTCGACGTGCAGCTGGAGCAGGGGACTTCGGCACTTGCCGATCCGCAGCTGGGCAAGCTCGATCTCATTGTCCCGGTGATCACCATGTCGACAATCGAAAAGCCGGAGCTGCAAAACCTGACCAGCGCCGTCAGGGCCGGCACCGGCCTTGCGGGCTTTCACGGCACCATGTGCGACAGCTTCCGCAACGAACCGGAATATCAGTTCATGACCGGCGGCCAGTGGATCGCCCATCCCGGCAACATCATCGACTATCACGTCGACATCACCAGTCCAGACGATCCGGTCGTGCAAGGCATCGACGGCTTCGCCTACCGTTCAGAGCAGTATTACATGCATGTCGATCCGACCAACGAGGTGCTGGCGACGACTACTTTCACCGGCGAGCATCTCGATTTCATCGCCGGCGTCGTCATGCCGGTTGTCTGGAAGCGCCGCTACGGCAAGGGCCGCGTCTTCTACAGCGCGCTCGGGCACACCGCCGACGAGTTCGCCGTGCCGCAAATGCGCACGATGTTCGAACGCGGCGCGATTTGGGCCAGCCGAAACTCGGACCTTGAATAGCCGTTCAATCTGAACGCCACGTATCGTTGTAATCTCTCATAGGGCGGCCGCCCGAACGCGGACACAGGCACTGGACTGCGGCAATTGACTGCCATGGTAGCATCCAATACACCGGGGTCTCATCGAAAATTCCATGGCTGGAGGTCGAATGGAGCAGACGTGGCGATGGTTTGGGCCGAGCGACGCGGCAACGCTTGCCCATGCCAGGCAGGCCGGCGCGACCGGCATCGTGACGGCACTGCACGACATCCCTTACGGCGAAGTCTGGCCGATTGACGCCATCAGGCAGCGCCAGGCGCTTATCGAGGCGGATCCGGCGATGGGCCTGAAATGGAGCGTCGTCGAGAGTGTGCCCGTGCACGAAGACATCAAGCTCGGCCGCGGCGATCTCGACCGGCTCTACGACAATTTCAGGCAGACCTTACGGAATCTCGGCGCCTGCGGTGTGCGCACGGTCTGCTATAACTTCATGCTGATCCTCGACTGGACCCGGACCGACCTGGCTGCGCCGCTGCCGGGCGGCGGACGGGCGCTCCGCATGAACATGCACGAGCTTGCCGCGTTCGATTGCTACATGCTGCAGCGCAAGGGATCGGAGCGCGACTATGCGTCCGATGTTCTCCAGCGGGCGAGCGAATGGTTCGAGACGACGCCGGGTGCGTCAAAAGAGCGTCTGCTTGCCAACATCATGGCCGGCCTGCCAGGCGCCTTCAAGCGCTACGACGTAGCGGAATTGCGCGAAGTGGTGGCCGAGCAGTCGAGCCTGTCGCACGACCGGCTGCGTGAGAACGTCGTCCGTTTTCTCGAAAACGTTCTGCCGGCGGCCGAAGAGGCGGGCGTCACGTTGGCGATCCACCCGGACGATCCGCCGCGCGATCTCGTCGGCCTGTGCCGGATCGTCAAGAACGCGGACGACATCGCCTTTATCCTGGACGCAGTGCCATCGGCTAATAGCGGCCTTACCTTGTGCACGGGGTCGCTGGGCGCCAACCCGGCCAATGACGTGCCCGCCATCGCCAGCCGCTTTGCGCACAAGATCAACTTCGTGCATCTGCGCAACGTCAGCAAGGACCCGGACGGCTCGTTCATGGAATCCGAGCATCTGAGCGGCGATGTCGACATGGTCTCGGTGGTCTCGATCTTGCTCGACGAGCAGCAACGCCGCCGCGACGCCGGCGAACCGGCGGCGTTGCTGCCGTTTCGCCCGGATCATGGCCATGAGCTGATCGATGACGCTGCGCGGCACACCCATCCCGGCTATCCCGTGATCGGCCGTCTTCGCGGCCTTGCCGAATTGAGAGGCGTGATGACGGCGATTGCCCATCAGCGCGGCTACCGGCTGCAATGACGGCGCCCCGCCTGCTTTGCGTCGGCGCGCTCACCTACGATACGATCTTGCGCCTCGATGTCCTGCCCTCCGGCGCCGGCAAGTTCCTGCCAAGCGAGGCCGTGCAGATCGCGGCCGGCATGGCAGCAAGCGCGGCCGCGTCGGCCAGCCGCCAGGGCGGTCAGGTCTGGCTATGGGCAAGCGTCGGCAACGATGCCGTCGGCCGGGACGTCACCGCCCAGATGGAGGCGGAGCGGGTCGACTGTTCGCTGGTGCGAAAGGTCGAGGGCGGCCGCTCGGCCATTGCTACGATCCTGGTCGATGCCGCCGGCGAGCGTATGATCGTGCCCTTCTACGATGCCGTCACGCAAGCCGATCCGGACCGTCTTCCACATGCAGATTTTTCCCGCTTCGACGCCGTGCTGGTCGATGTCCGCTGGCCCGGAGCCGCCGCGCTGGCGCTGGCGAAGGCTCGCGAGTGCGGCATCCCGGCGATCCTTGACGCCGATGTCGCGTCGCGACCGGTGCTCGACCGGTTGCTGCCGCTCGCCTCGCATGTCGTTGCTTCGCTGCCGGCGGCACGCATCCTTTGCGGTCCGGAGATATCCGCCGGTTCTGCCGTCGCCATTCTCGGCGAACGGACCGGCGCCTTCGTGGCGGTCACCGATGGCGCGAACGGCACCGTGTTCCGCTACTCGGGCCGCAATGACGTCCGTCATCTGCCGTCGCCGCGGGTCGAAGCCGTCGACACCCTGGCGGCAGGCGACGTGTTCCACGGCACCTTCGCTCTCGGCCTGGCCGAAGGTTGGGACGAAGAGCGGGCGATAGCAGTGGCCAGCGCCGCCGCCGCCCTGAAATGCCTGCGTTTTGGCGGACGGCTCGGCGCGCCGACGCGCGCGGAAACGCTGGCTTTCATGCAAGGATCGACATGACGCCGAACACGCTTGGGCCGGTTCGGTGGAAAGAGCACGTCGAGTGGCGCCCGTCGGCTACCATGGCAGTCGCTGCGCAACTGTTCGAGGGAGGATAAATGGCTGAGTTCAAAAAACGCGCACTGGTCACCGGGGCGGCCATGGGCATCGGCCGTGCTGTCGCCGAAAGACTGGCCGAGCAAGGCGTCGACCTGATCCTGTTCGACCGGGCGGGCGATCAGTTGGATGAGGTAGCGGCGCAGCTTTCGGCGCGCGGCGTGACCGTGCACACCGTGCTTGGCTCGACCGCCGACACTGAGGCCTGTGGCCGCGCCGTCGAGCTTGCCCGGTCCGCGTTCGGCGGGCTCGACATGCTCTCCCACAATGCCGGCATCCAGCGTTACGGAACGGTGGAGACCACGGACGAGGCGCTTTGGGACGAGGTGATGAACGTCAACCTCAAGGCTGCCTACCTGCTCTCCCGCGCGGCGATGCCGCTGCTGCGGCAAAGCCGCGGCGCCATCGTCCATATGAGCTCGGTGCAGGGTCTGGCCAGCCAGGAAGGGGTTCTGGCCTACAGCACGGCCAAGCACGGCCTGATCGGCCTGGTCAAATCGATGGCCGTCGACTATGCGCCGCTCGGCGTGCGCGTCAATGCCGTCGCTCCGGGTGCGGTCGACACGCCGATGCTGCGGGATGCGGTCAAACTCAACGATAAGCCCGACGAGATCCTGCGCATCCTCGACAATATGCATCCGCTCGGCCGTACCGCCCGGCCGCAAGAGATTGCCGCAGTCGTCGCCTTCCTGCTGTCCGACGATGCCTCCTTCGTCACCGGCGAGGTCGTACGCGTCGATGGCGGCCTGCTGGCGCGCATCGGCGGTTCTCCGCGCAAGGAATAACGTCGGCGCTGCTGCTTGCGCAGGCATTTCATGAACGGCTTGACGCTGCAGAGCCTATAAGGGGTCGCCGATGGCAGGGCTTTTGGGAATGCGGACCACCACCGAGGGGCGGTTGGGCGAAACCGGCCCCGGCGTATCGGTCGCGGCGAGGACGTTCGAGGTTCTGCTCGACCAGATCCTGACCTTCCGTCTGAAGCCGCATGAAGTGATCTCGGAAAAGGCGATGTCGGAAGCCCTTGGCGTGAGCCGCACGCCGGTCAGGGAGGCGCTCGCCCGGCTGGCCGGTCTTGGCTTGATCGACATTTATCCGCAGCGCGGCAGCATGGTGGCGCCGCTCCGGATTGCCGATCTCGAGAAATCGCAGTTCCTGCGCGAAGCGCTCGAAGTCGGCCTGATCAAGCGCGCGGTCGAGAGCCCGCGCCGTGCCGACCTGCTTGCCGTGCTCAAAGGCGAACTGGCCGTCCAGGAGACGTTCGCCTCAATCGCGGACGACAGGCGCTTCTTCAAGTCGGACGAGCTGTTCCACCAGCACATCGCCAGCCATGCCGGCTTCCCCGGAATCTGGGCCGACATCAGCGCGGCGAAGCTGCACATGGACCGCTTCCGCTTCCTGTCTTTTCCGCGCCTCGACAGCATGTCGGTGGTCCTCGGCCAGCATCGGCGGATTGTCGATGCGCTTGAGCAGGCCGACGCGTTTGCGGCGGAAGAGGCGATGCGAACGCATCTTCGCCGCATCTTCGAGGTGCTCGAAATCGTCCAGCAGCGCTATCCCCACTATTTCGAGGCCCCAGGCTCGACGGGAAAGAGGACCGAAGCAGCTGCCGTCGGTTTGGCCGAACGTCAACCAATAGTGTGAGCCCGCTGTCAGCCGGCTCAATCCAAGCCTGGGCCTTTCTTCGGCGCTTCCGAAGGTGTCTTGGTCTTGCTGCCGGATTTGTCGGAAGCTGGCTCGGCTTTGCGATCTTGACCCTCGCCGCCTTGCTCCTTGCGGAGCTGCTTTTCCACTATCGATCGCGATCCTTCCGCCGGGTCTTGTTCAGGATGAGTATCGGTTCCCGTCATGTCGGCTCCTATCCATTTTGATCAATTGCGTGCGGCGTGGGCTGACCTCCGCCGCCGGTTCTGTCGCGCCCGATCATCAGCCAGGCGGCGAACAGCACGACCAGTACGACCACGATCCAGGCGACGAAACGAGGCATCGGCCTCATGTCCCTCGCCGCCGCTTGCTGCCGCGTGCCTCCGGATCGGAGCCGGCCTCGACCGTTGGATCGGGCACGACCGGGCCGCGTTCGGCCTCGGAACCCTCAGCTTCGATCTCCTGCACGGCCTGATCCCAGTGCTCGCGCTCGCGTCCTTGCGGACGGCCTTCGCGCTCCCAGATCTCATGGGCTCGCTGCCTGATACGCTCTTCCCTGTCCATGGCCTTTGCCTCCTCATCCCCTAATCCGGCGATCGCTGGTTTGTTCCGCGGTGCCAGCGCCGTTCATCGCGGTTCAGTTGACCTGATCACCCAGCGCTCTAGATCAACCTTCGCGCCGAAGTCGCTTGGTGCGGGGAGAACAATCGTGTGGCAGCAACGCTACAAGCACGTATTGTAAATGCCGTTACAGCCGTCGGTCTTCGACCAGACCGCCCGTGCTTGCTGCTGATAATATTTGTATTGACGGCATGCTCGCCTTCCGACCAGGTCGAGCAGCAGTCGAAAACCGCGGCTTCCGCCACACAGACCGCATCGCTGGTCCTGGAGAGCTGGATCGCTGGGGGAGCCCCGTCGGAATACACGTCGCGCACTTTGCAATCGGTCGGCAAGGCGCTCGCCGATGCCGGTGCGCAAATCCAGTCCGCCAAGTCGCCTGAGCCCAGCGGGCAAGCCGGTCTGACGATGGCGGTTGGACGGCTTTCGGCAGCGGTAATTCGCGCGGCGACGGCCGTGCAGAACGGCAACCGCTCGGAAGTGGAACACGCGCAGCAGGATCTGCGGGCCGCCGCCGCCGATCTGAGCACGTCCTACGCGAAATATTTCGCGCCGAAATCATGAAGAAGCTGCTCGAAATATCGCTCGGCGTCGTCACCAGCGTTGGCGGCTTTCTTGAGGTCGGATCAGTGGCGACCGCCGCTCAGGCCGGCGCGGCGTTCAGGTTTCAGCTGATATGGGCCGTCGTCCTGGGCACGATCTGCATCATCTTCCTGGTCGAAATGGCCGGACGCTTCGCCGCAGTTAGCCATCACACCATCGCCGACGGGATCCGGGAACGGTTTGGCTTCAACGCCTTTCTGTGGCCGTTGCTTGCGACCTTGCTGGTCAATTTCCTGGTCATGGCAGCCGAAATCGGCGGTGTTGCCATTGCGCTCGAGCTCGCCACCGGCATCGGCTTTCATTGGTGGGCGCTGCCGGTCGCTTTTCTGGCATGGCTGTTCCTCTGGAAAGGCACGTTCGGCTTCATCGAAAAAGGCGTCTCGATCCTCGGTCTCGTCACGCTGTGCTTCGTGGTTGGCGCTATCATGCTGAGACCCGATTGGGGGCAGGTCGCGGCCGGCGCCGTGCCCACTCTGCCGGACCACGACGCGGCCAAATACTGGTTCATGGCGGTCAGCATTCTTGGCGCGTCGATATCGCCTTACCTGTTCATGTTCTATTCGTCGGGAGCGATCGAGGATCAGTGGGACAGGAGCTATCTCGGAGCCAATCGGGCGATTGCCGGCATTGGCATGAGTTTTGGCGGCACGATCGCGATCGGTGTGCTGATCGTGGCGGCGCTCGTGCTGGCGGCGCACGGCATAGAGCAGGTCGACGACTACCATCAATTGCCGCTGATGCTGATCCAGATCTTCGGTTTCTGGGGATTCATCCTGTTCGTCGCATCGCTCGGCATTGCCTGCTTCGGTGCCGCGCTCGAAATCGGGCTGCAGCAAGCCTATCTCGTGGCGCAGGGTTTCGGCTGGACGTGGGGCGAGGACCAGAAACCGCGCGACGATCCCGGCTTCAGCACCGTCTACACTGTCTCGCTGTTTCTCGCCGCCATTCCGATCGCACTGGGTCTCGATCCGCTGAAGCTAACCATCTTTTCCATGGCGCTGACGGCCGCCAGCCTGCCGCTGACCGTGGTGCCGTTCCTTTTCCTGCTGAATGACGAGCGTTATGTCGGCGAGCACCGCAATGGCATGATCGCGAATGCCGCGGTCATCTTCATCATTGCGCTCGGTTTCGTGCTCGCGATCGTGACCATTCCTTTGCAGATATTCGGAGGCACGTGATGGATTTGCTACGCGACATTCTGGACAAGCAAGTGGTCGACCGCGAGCAGGTCAAGATCGGCAAGGTGGACGGTCTGGTGGCCGAGCTCAGGCCAGGCAAGCCGCCCAAAATCGTTGCGGTCGAGCTCGGCTCGATCACGCTGGCGCGTCGGCTTGGCGAGCGACCCGGGCGCTGGATGGCGCGGCTTGCGGCAAGGCTCGGCGGCAAGCGCCATGCCGAGCCGCACCGCATCGCCTGGAACAAGGTGCGCGACATCGGCGTCGACATCGAGTTCGATATCGACGTCCGCGAAACGGCGATCTTCGACTGGCAGGACTGGCTGCGCGATCATGTCATTGGGCGCATCCCGGGAGCTGGATGATGGCCACCATCAATCTCGAGCAATTGGCTGGCAGGAATGTGCTTTCGCAGCGCGGCAAAAGCATCGGTCATATCGAGGAGATACGCGCCGAACCGGATGGCGACGACCTTGTGATTAGCGAGTACCATGTCGGCATCTACGCGGCCTTCGAGCGTCTGTCCGCTTCGGCCATCGGCATTGCGGTCCTCAATGTCTTTGGACTGCGCAGTCGCGACAGCATGTACCGCATCCCTTGGGACAAGCTCGACATCTCCGATCCGGCGCGGCCGCGGTTGTTATGCGCGACGGAAGAACTTTCCGGTATGAAGGGGAGTATCGAGGGCGATAAACCGGAATGAACGATACTTTCCCGCCGTCGGAGAATGGGGTCCAGTGAAAGTCCTGGTTACCGGCGCCACCGGCCTGATCGGTGCCTCGGTCGTGGCACGCCTTCTTTCCGAAGGACATGAGGTGATCGGATTGGTCCGCAGCCCCGGCGCAAACCGGACCGGCAATTATCAATTGCTGGTGCTGGACATGGCGGTGGCGCTGCAGCCCGAAGACTGGCTACCGCATCTCAGGGGCATAGACGCCGTCGTCAATTGTGCCGGCGTTCTGCAGGATAGCCCTCGTGAAAAGACGCGCGAAGTCCATCGCGAGGCGGCGGCAGCACTCTTCCTCGCCTGTGCGCGGGCAGGGGTTGCCCGGGTGATCCACTTCTCGGCAATCGGCGTCGATCGGGCGCAGCCTTCGACGTTCTCGGCGACGAAACTGGCCGGCGACCAAGCGCTTATGGCGCTTGATCTGGATTGGGTGATCCTGCGCCCGTCCGTGGTGCTCGGCCGGCCGGTGTTTGGGGCCAGCGCATTGTTTAGGGGTCTCGCCTCGCTGCCGGTGCTGCCGTCCATGCCCGCCACCGGCCGGCTCCAGGTGGTACTACTCGACGATGTGGTCTCAACAGTCGTCTTCCTTCTCGATCCCGACAGTCCGTCTCGCGTCGTGTTGGAACTTGTCGGTCCCGAACAGCTGAGCATGGACGAGGTCGTCGGCAGCTATCGCCGATGGCTCGGCTGGGCTCCTGCAGCCAGGTTTGTCTTGCCGGCGGCTGTTGCAAGGCTTCTCTACCGCCTCGGCGACCTTGCCGCGATGTTCGGCTGGCGTCCACCGATGCGCACCAACGCGGCCAGAGAGATCGGCCGAGGAGCGGTTGGAGATCCCTCGGACTGGACCGCTGCGACCGGCATACGCCCGCAAACCCTGGCGGGCTTCCTCGCGCTCAATCCGGCAACGGTGCAGGAAAAATGGTTTGCCCGGCTGTATTTCATCAAGCCGGCGATCTTCGTCGTCCTGCCCTTCTTCTGGATCATGACGGGAATCGTGTCGCTGACAACCGGCTACGGCAGCGGCGTCGATCTGATGCAAGGCACGGGGGCCGGCATCCTGTCGGCACCGGCCGTGATCGCCGGCGCTCTTGCCGACATCGCCGTCGGCGTGCTCATAGCCTGGCGGCCGGCGGCGCGAAAAGGCCTCTATGGCGGCATCGCGCTCTCGCTCTTCTACCTGGTCGTCGGAAGCTTCCTGAGCCCCGAGCTGTGGAACGACCCGCTTGGGCCGTTCCTCAAGGTGTTGCCGATCCTGGTGCTGCACTTTGTGGCCTTGGCAGTGCTGGAGGAGCGTTGATGCTCTATTTCCTGCTGAAATTTCTGCATGTCATCGGCGCATCCGTGCTGCTTGGTACCGGCGCCGGTATCGCTTTCTTCATGCTGCTCGCCCACAGGACCGGCAATGCCGCGACGGTTGCGGCGGTGGCGCGTATCGTCGTCGTCGCCGACTTCCTTTTCACCGCGACGGCCGTGGTCGCGCAGCCTTTGACCGGAGCCGCGCTCGCCTGGCAGGCAGGCTACTCGCTGTCGGAGGGCTGGATCGTACTTTCGATCGCGCTCTATATCTTCACCGGAATGTTCTGGCTCCCGGTCGTCTGGATGCAAATGCAGATGCGCAAGCTGGCATCGCAAGCCGCCACTGCAGGCGCGCCGTTGCCGCCGCGCTATCATCGGCTCTTCTGGCTGTGGTTCGCCTTCGGCTTCCCCGCCTTCGCTGCGGTACTCGGGATTTTCTGGCTGATGATCACTCGGCCTGCGATCGACTGGTGAAGACAGGCCGCGTGCAGCTGCCGGGATCAGCGATGACTTTCATTTCAGCGAATAGAGATAGGCCGCGATATCCCGCGCCTCCTGCTCGGAAATTCTGGTCGAAGGCATTGCCGTGTGCGGATTGATCTCTCTTGCGGCGCGTATCCAACGAACCATGTTTCGCGGGTTGTTGGACAATACGCCGCCGATATAGACCCGGGTGGCCAAGCTGGCGTCGAGGCGTGGACCGACCAGTCCCTGCGCGCCGGGCACGCCAGTGATCGTGTGGCATCCGGCACAGCCATTGGCCATGATGATTGGTATGGCGCGGGCGCCAACACCGCCGGTTGCATTGTCGGCCTTCTGCTCCACTCGACGGCTTTGCTCGAAGTACAACGCGATCCCGGCCAGGGCTGCAACAAGCACGACAATTGCCGCGGCGCCGAGGATGGGTCCGGACGGAGTGAAGCGCGATGTTGCGCGCACGCCGATGCTGCCAGGGGCATTGTCCGTCTTATGCGCGACCCTGACGAGGCGCTCCGGCCACAACGTCAGCGCCGCCCAAGCTGCGGCCAGCACGGCAATTGCCGTCCCGGCACCAATGACCAGCTTAGACAGCCTGGAGCGCATGCGACGCCTCCCATCTTCTCTGTCCACTTGAGCGAATCCACAGACCGGCCAGCAGCAACGCGGCTCCGCCATAAATCAGGCCGGCCGGAACCCACATCACCGAGCCGGCGAGCTGCTGGTCCTCGAGCGGGCTAAGGCTCCACAATTCCGCGCCGGCTGCGTTTACCGGGTACCACAGCCTTGGCGAGACCAGCAGCAGCACCCCGAGCAGGCCGGTGTGCAGCGAGGTGAAAAAGAGGTGCATGACTGCGCTGCCGTAGGCTTGTTCGCGGCCTGAACGCGGCAGCAGCACCCACCAGAACAGCAGCCCCGTACCGAAGAAGCTGGCATGTTGCGCATAATGCAGGACACCCTGTGCAAGCGCCGCCTCGAACAGCGCCGGAACGTGCCACGCCCATATCGCGACGCCGTGCAGGAAGGTCGCGGCTAGAGGGCGGCTGACGGCGGCCCAAACGGCTCGACGCACCTTCGCCTGCCCGGCTGCGCCAAATGCCAGCCGCAGCTTGATCGGCAATGCCCACATCATCGCCGCCGCCGGACGGGAGGCGACCAGCAGGGGTGCCGCCACCGCCATCAACAGCTCGTGCTCGATCATGTGGGCGGTGAAAACGCGCTCACCCAATGCATGGAGCGGACTGACCAGTGCTGCCGCCAAAATGGCCCAGCCGGTCGCAAACAGCAAGGCTTGCCGCAACCGCAACGGGCGGCTGCGGGCACTCCGCCGCCACAGCCGAAAGGCGCCTGCCGCGTAAAGCAGTGCGATCATGGTTAGTGGCAGCGTGATCGGCAACGCCAGCGTCCAGCCGGCCTGCGGGGCGCCGGCACCGTAGCAGATCGAGGTCGAGAAGAGCGCGTCGAAGCTCATCGTAGGCAGCCGTCAACAATGAGCGAAGCCGCGCCTTGCATGACGATTACCAGCGCAAACAGCACCGCGCTGAGAATGCCGATATTGGCGACGAAATGCTCGGTGCCGCGCGTACGATCCGGTTTAAAGGCGGCGCCACCTTGCTGTCGCGCCCGCCACGAAAGCACGCCGCCGAGCAAGGCCAGCACTGTCAGCACCAGCGCAATGACCGGTATGACGGGAATGCCGTGGGCGCACTGCCACTCCACGACCGCGTAATTCAGCTGCGTCGACACCGCCCAGGCCAAAGGTCCGGACAACAGCCCGCCCCATGATGTGCCCAAGCGAAGCGCACGCATCTCAGTCAAGCCTCGGCATCCAGTAGATCAACAGATAGATCGGGATCCAGGTCGCGACCACGAAATCCCAGTAGAAGACGTTGTCGCCAACGTCCCCGAAACGCCGGCCGCTATAGCCATGGCGCGTGAACATCAGGACCGTCAGCACCAGCGTGTCGCCGACGTCGGTAATCAGGTGCGTTGTGTGAAGGCCGAGCAGGACCCACAACATCGAGCCGTACGCATTGGTATCCCAATAAATGTTGAGGGCCGGAAATTCGAACCACCGCACGACAAGCGGTGCGATACCGAGCAGCGACATGACGATCAGGCCGATGCGCACGGGCACCATGGCACAGGCTTCGGCGTAGCGGTTCAGTATGTGATTGGGCACCACGCTGGCGAGCAGCAACAGCGTGACGATGGTGCCCGGCCAATGGTTGGGCGGCGGCACGCCCAATGGCCATTTGGGCGACAGATAGGCGAGGTAAAGATAGGTGCCTGCGGCGAGCGCAAAGCCGGTGCCTTCCAGCGCCATGAAGGCGAGAGTGCCCCACCAGGTCGGGCTGCGCGGTCCGATCCCGAAGGTCGGGAGTTTGGAAAGATCGGCGACAAGACGCTGTTTCATTCCTCATCCTCCGGATCGCCTTTCGGCCAGAACCAACCGATCAAAGTGATGGCGATCGGCCCGGCTCCCCAGACCACCGCCCACGGGCTGAAGATCGAATAGAGAAAGGTGGCGCCGACGGCGAGCGCGGCGAACAATGGCCAGATCGACGGCGTCGCCGACTTCTCGCGCACCTCTGGATGCGCCTCTGCCACGGTCGAAATGACAAGTTCGCGCGCGTCGACGCGAAGCCCGGTCGCGACAGGCAGCGTGTCACGTTCGGCCCAGAGCGGCTCGGCGTGGGTAACCACCGGGATCCGAGCGAAATTATAGCTCGGCGGTGGAGAGCTCGTCGCCCATTCCAGCGTGCCGGCATTCCAGGGATTGTCCCCGGCCGGGGCGCCCCTCGAGGCGCTGTACACCAGGTTTATAGTGAACAGAACGAAGCTTAGGAACAGGATGATCGCGCCGGCTGTGATGAACAGGTTGATGTTGCCCCAGCCGAGTTCCACCGGATAGGTGTAGACCCGCCGCGGCATGCCCCACAGGCCGACAATGTGCATCGGAAAGAACGCCGCATTGAAGCCCAGGAAGGCAAGCCAGAAGTGCCAGCGTCCGAGACGTTCGCTCATCATCCGGCCGGTGATCTTGGGGAACCAGAAATAGGTCGCGCCGAGCAGCGGGAACACCGACCCGCCGATCAGCACGTAATGGAAATGCGCGACCACGAAATAGGTGTCGTGCACTTGCAGGTCCAATGGCACCGACGCCAGCATCACCCCAGTCAGGCCGCCCGCGACGAACGTGAAGAAGAAGCCGAACACGAACAGCAGCGGCGTTCTGATTATCGGGCGTCCGTCCCACAATGTCGCCAGCCAGCAGAAGATCTGCAACCCGTTCGGAATGGCGATCAGCATGCTCGAGGCCGTGAAGAAGCTCGCGCCGAGCTTGGGCAGACCGGTTGCGAACATGTGGTGAACCCACAGGCCGAACGACAGAAAGCCGACTGCGATCAAGGCGAGTACCATGCCCAGATAGCCGAATACCGGACGCCGGGCGAAAGCGGCGATGATCGAGGACACCATGCCGGTAGCCGGCAGGAATATGATGTAGACTTCGGGGTGGCCGAAGAACCAGAACAGGTGCTGGAACAGCAATACGTCGCCGCCCTCGGCGGGATTGAAGATATGGGTGCCGACCAGCCGGTCGAGGATCAGGAACGTCGACGTGATCATGACCGCCGGCATGGCGAACACGATGACGAAGGAGGTGACCAGCATCGCCCAGACATAGAGCGGAATCTTGTCCAGCGACATGCCCGGCGCACGCTGCTTCAGCACGGTGACGATGGTGGCAACCGCGACCGCCAACGATGACACTTCGGTATAGGTGATCATCTGCGCCCACACGTCGGAACGCTTGCCCGGCCCGAATTCAGGGCCGGACAGCGGCACGTAGGAGAACCAGCCGACGTCGGGCGCCATGTCGAGTGCAAACGACACCCAGGCGAAGAGGCCACCGGAGAGATAAATCCAGAAGCTGAATGCATTGAGGCGCGGAAAGGCGATGTTGCGGGTGCCGACCATCAGCGGCACGAGGTAGATGCCGGTCGCCTGGACGATCGGCACCGCAAACAGGAACATCATGGTCACGCCATGCATGGTGAACAGCTGGTTGTAGCGGTCGGGCCCGATCAGCCCGCGCTCCGGCCCCGACAGTTGGATGCGCATGGCAACGGCGCTGAGGCCACCGAGGCACAGGAAGGCGAAAGCGGTGATCAGGTAGCGCCGCGCGACAATCTTGTGGTCGACGCTCGAGAGCGCACCGATGATGCCCGGCGCCGTCTGCCATGTCCGCGCCAGCCAGCGGTCAAGGCTGGAGTCGTCGAGGCTGGTATCGCGAGGACCGTCGCGCTCGGGGGCCAGGTCTCCTTTGCCGGCCGCTGCTCGCTCGCCGGCGAGCCGACGCTCACGGGCCACGTCGGCGCTGCTCATTTCAGGCCCTCGAGATAGGCGACGATCGCATTCAGTTCGTCCCCGTCCAGTCGCACCACGGGCATGTGGGCGCCTGGCTTGATCCCCTGCGGATTGGCTATCCAGGCTGCGAGATTGCCGCGGCTCATTGTCAGCGTGCCGGCAGCGAGCGTTTGCCTGCTTGAGATATGGGTGAGGTTTGGGGCGACCGTGCCGCCGGCGATGGTGCCGCCGATCTTGTGGCACATCACGCATGGCCGTTTGAGGAACAGGTCGTGGCCGGTTTTGGCCTCGGCCGACACGGGAGCGGCCGCCGGCCGCAGCTGATCGTTCAGCCAGGCATCGAAGACGGGCCGAGGTTCGGCGATGATGAAGGTGCTCATATTGGCATGCTGCGCGCCGCAGAACTCGGCGCATTGCCCGCGATAGACGCCGGGCTTGTCCGCCTTCAGATCGAGAACGTTCTCGTGGCCGGGGATAAGGTCCAGCTTGCCCGAGAGGTTCGGCACCCAGAAGGAATGGATAACGTCGGTCGAGGTCACCACAAGCCGCACCGGCTCGCCCGCCGGGATGTGGATTTCATTGGCGGTCGTCAGGATGCGGTTCGGCTGATCGTTTTCGTAGCGCACCTCCCACCACCATTGATGCCCGGTCACCCGGATCGTCAGCGCCGCATCCGAGCCGATGGCGGCGAGCGTCCGGTTAGCGAAGTAGCTCAGCAGCGTCAGGCCGACCAGGATCAGGGCGGTAGCGGCGAGTGCGGCGACGACAATTCGCATCTTGCTGCGCTCGGCGGCAGCGTCGAGGACAAGCGGGTCGCCGAGCGGCGCCGGGCGCCGGGCCAATGGCACGATCAGCACGGCCATCACCAGAAGCCAGACCACCGTGCACAGCGCGGTGAAGAACCAGATCAGCCATGCGAGTTCGCCCGCGGCCGGCCCCTTTGGGTCGAGCGCGGATTGCCAGCCGCTGCACCCTGCAAGGAGCAGGATGCAGGCCGTGCACCCGCACACCGTCCAGACACCGCGGCTCACGGCGACTTCCCCAGCGTCGCGGCGTCCGGCAGGCGATTCTCGGATGGATGGGGCATCATGTCGTCGTCGCGGCCCGGCGCGGCGGAGGACGGTGCGTTGCCGCTCAGTGCCCGGACGAAGGCAGCAAGCTCCCATATTTGGTCATCCGGGATCGTGTCGCGGAAGCTCGGCATGCCGTTTGGCCGGCCGTCCCTGATCGTGGCGTGGATGCTTTCGATCGAGCTGCCATAGAGCCACTTCTGGTCCATGAGCGCCGGGCCCATGCCGCCGCCGCCATTGGCATGGCAGCCGGAACAGTTGAACCAGTTGAACAGACGCTTGCCCTCGCTGAGGTGGAAGGCGTTGGCCTCGAACACGCCGGCCTTGCTGTCGGACGAGGTCGGCCGTTGGCCGCCCGGCTCGAGGGCAGTCACGGCTGCCGGTTGATCGCCCGAGCCGAGCGCCGATTGTGGACGCGTGTCGCGTTCCTCACGCTGGCAAGCGGCAACCGCGAGGATTGCGAACACCAGCAAGAGAAGACCTCGCTTCATTTCAAGGCGCTCCGACAGGATCGAGGCGGGGCACCTGGTAGGTCGCCAGGATCGCGTCGATCTCGGCGCGGCGTCTGGTCAGGGCGGCGTTCACCTCGCTGCGCAGCGTATCGTCGCCACGGCGCACTCCCATCGAGATGTCGAAGATCATCGGCAGTTGCGGGCCGTCCACGCGCGGCGAAACCGGCGTGATCCGCAGCGCCACCTTCTGCCTGGATGCAAAGTAGCCGGCCAACGGCCCCCAGACGACGGCCATATCGATGTCGCCATTCGCGACCGCCTCAATGATGCGCGCTGGCGGGTTCGGCGCCGAATAGTCCCCATAGACGGGGAAACCGATGAGATGGCCGACGATGCCACGACGGCCAAGCGCCTGGACGGGGGGCGAGTTGGCGCCATCGTCGCCGATCAGCTGGACGCCGATGTGCAGATCGCGCAGGCGAGGATCGTTGAAGGACGTGATTTCCGGCGCATCCTTGCGTGTCACGAACACATAGGAAGACCGGTAGTAGGGCGCGGTGGTGCGCAGCATCTCAAGATTGGCGGGCGCGCCGGGCACCAGATCGCATAGCCCGGCCTTCAGCGTGTTGCGGACGAAGCCACGGCGCTGTGCCCACCATGTGTAGGAAACAGTCGCGCCAAGCTCCGTCGCGACGAGTTCGGCGATCTTGTTTTCAAAGCCTTGCCTGGCGGCATTGGAGAACGGCATGTTGTTGGGATCAGCGCAGATCCTCAATTCGCGCGCATCGGCAACGGCGGCGACGAGCGAGAGCGCCAGTGCGCCGACCGCGGCGCCAACCCGCCGGGAAGATTTTCTCCGTGCGCGCGCAACTCGGCCGGTCGTCTCAAGGGAGCCGGAACACATACAGTGTACCTCCCGGCGTGGTTACATCCTTCAGATCCTTCATGACGTTGACGAAGCCGAGCGCGGCGGTGGCGTCGCGCGGATCGAGATCGCCGGATACGATCGCGCCGGCCCAGCCGCCGACGCCCGAAAGAATCGCGACATATTGGTGCCCGTCCGGGCCGCGATAGGTGACCGGCTGGCCGATGATGCCGGACGACGTTTTGAACTGCCACAGCAGTTCGCCGGTCCTGGCGCTGACCGCCTTGAACCAGCCTTCCATAGTGCCATAGAACACGATGTTGCCGGCGGTGGCGACGGCGCCGCTCCACACAGGAAAGTTCTCCTTCAGGCTCCACGCCGGCTTGGCGGCGGCGACATCCCAGGCGGTGAAAGCACCGCGATTGCCGCCCGGCCCGGGGATCATGCGCACGTTCATGCCGACATAGGGCGTGCCGGCGATGTAATTCACCTCGACGCCCTCTTCATCCATGCAGAGATTGTTGTGCGGGATGTAGAGCAGACCGGTCTTGGGCGAGAATGCCGAAGGCTGCCAGTCCTTGAGGCCCGATGCGGTCGGGCAGATGTCGCGCACGACCTTGCCGGTGCCGGTCTTCTTGTCCGGATTTACAATCAGCCGGCCGGTCTTGAGGTCGACGCCCGTGCTGGAATTGACTGGCCCGAAGGGGACTGCCGACAGGACCTCGCCTGTGGTGCGATCCAACAGATAGACGTAGCCGTTGCGTTCCGGTCGGACCAGCACCTTGCGGGGCTTGCCCTGCCAGGTCATGTCGAGCAGCACCTGTTCGTTGATGCCGTCGTAGTCGTGCAAATCGTGCGGGGTCCATTGATAGAACCATTTGGCTGCGCCGGTGTCGGGATCGCGGGCAAAGATTCCGGCGGTCCATTTGTTGTCGCCGGGCCGCAGATCCGGATTCCACGGACCGGGATTTCCGGTGCCATGGAAGATCAGGTTTAGGTCCGGGTCATAGGAGATCCAGCCCCACACATTGCCGCCGCCGATCTTCCAGGCGTCGGGCGGCCACGACGTCACGCCGAGATCCTTGCCCTTGTCCATGTCGTAATGCGGCTTGAAATCGGGGCCGATCAGCACCTCGGCGTCCGGGCCGGTATTGTAGGCCGTCCAGACGACGTGCCCGTCGCTGGCGTCGAGCGCCTTGATCCAGCCGCGTACGCCCATTTCGCCGCCGGAATTGCCGACCAGAACTTTGCCCTTCACCACCAGCGGCGCCATGGTGATGGTCTCGCCGATATTGATGTTGCCGATATGGGTGTTCCAGACCGGTTTGCCGGTGGCCGCATCGACGGCGATGGCATGGCCATCGAGCGTGTTGAAATAGATGCGCCCTTCGAAGAAGGCTGCACCGCGGTTGACCACGTCGCAACAGGCAACTCCCTGCGCGGCGGGCTCGGGGTTGGGCTCGAATTTCCACTTCATCGGCGCGCCGGGCTTGGTAAGGTCAAGCGCATAGAGGATGTTGGGGAAGGGCGTCACGATGTACATCGTGTTGCCGACGACCAGGGGCGCGGCCTCCTGGCCCTTGTTGACGCCGGTCGAGAAGGTGAAGGCCACCTGCAGGTTCTTGACGTTGTCCTCGGTGATCTCCGCAAGTTCGCTGTAGCGGGTCGAGGCGTAGTTCTTTGCCGGCATCGCCCATTGGCCGTCGTCGGGCGGAGCAGCTGCGGCAGGCGGATTTATCGCAAAGCTTGACGTTGACTGAGCAACCGCCGCGGTAGTCAGCGCGAAGCCTGCCAGCAGCGTCCATCCCAGCATCGCAGCCAGTGGCCTCTTTCCCCTTTTGCCAGGCACCCTATTTTTCGCCGCCACCAGTCGCGCTTGCCTCATTGGCTGTCGAGTTTGCCGACGTTGGCGCAGAGCTCCATTAGCTGCAGCTGCGCCGTGTTTGTTGAACACTCTCCAACGCGTGAGCGGCGCAGAAGTGCCAAATGCAACGAAATAAATGTCGGATTCGGTTGGCCAAAGTCGGCGGCCGGGCGCTCGGGACAGCCGATCCGAATGTTAGCACTGAAGTCGGAAGTAAATCTATTCCCGGTGGTCCGGGTTCGGCTGGAACGGAGCGGCGCTTTTCGTAGTTGTGTCGAATGCTGTCTGCAGTCGAGCAACTGGCTCAATCGGTAAAAGAGCGGCGAGCGATCTTGTTCGTTGGAGCCGGGGTGTCGATGAGCGTCGGCTTGCCGTCCTGGCAAAAGCTCATCGAACACATGCAAAAAGAGCTCGGTCTGGACGAGGATACGATCGGTGCGCCGGAGGCCAGCTATCAGGCGCTTGCCGAATACTACCGGCTGAAGCAGGGGAGCCTCGGCCCTTTGCGCAGCTGGATGGATCGTGAATGGAGCGTCTCGCGGGAGAAAGTGCAGGGCTCGGCGATCCACAAGCTCATCGTGTCGCTCGATTTTCCGATCATCTACACGACAAACTACGACCGAAATCTCGAAGTTGCCTTCGAGATCCATAGCCGGCCCTTTGTCAAAGTCGCCAATGCGAAGGATTTGCCAAAGGCCACTGGCGAGGTGACGCAGATCATCAAATTCCACGGCGATTTCGACGACGACAAATCTTTGGTCCTGGCGGAGACCGACTATTTCGACCGGCTATCCTTCGATTCGCCGCTCGACGTGAAATTTCGGGCCGACGCGCTCGGGCGCACCATCCTGTTCATCGGCTACAGCATGTCCGACATGAACATCCGTCTGCTGCTGCACCGGCTTTGGCAGACCTGGCGCCGCTCCGGCTATGACAAGAATCGCCCGAAATCCTTCATCTTCATGTCGCAGCCGAGCATCGTCCAGGAGGCTGTCCTCGGCCGCTGGGGCATCGATATGCTGACCGAAGCGGCCGACGATCCTGAGGACGCGCTGCTCGCATTCCTGAACGAACTCAAGGACAGGGTGGGCCGGCCAGAAAGCGCGTGAGAGAACCTGCGGAAAGCGGATTGGTCCGGCAGTGGGAACCGGCTGATCCGATGTGAGTTCGGGAGGACTAACGTATCCGGGACCGAGCCTCGATGAGCGGACGCAAACACAAGCGCAGAGTGCATGCCAAAGACGGCCTGTCGGCCGAGCAGGCCTATGAGGTCAATTTCTTTGCCCGCAGGTGCGGCCTGACCAGGGACGAAGCACTCAAGATGATGCGAAATGCCGGCAGGTCCAACGATGGCACCAAGGCATCTGGCGAATCCGGGCCGAAGTAGCCGCATGGGTTCTACATAGCGGGCGGCCGGGACGGTCATCCGGCACAGCTGCTTCGTCGTCGGTCTCGGTAATCCGCATGGCAGTCGGTGGTGGCGCGCACCGCTGAGGATCGAGCGATGCAGCGGCCGCCGATGGAACATCCGCCGACAATTTTCGTTGACATGCTCCACAAGGCGAGAGGTCGAACATGTCGAAGTTCCAAGCCGCTACCCCGGAGCGTTTGCAGCAGCTCAGGCTTGAGGCGACAGCGCACTTTGCGCCGCTCATACTGCGCGAGGCGCTGGTGCGTCTCTGCCGAGCGTGTGGAAGCGAGAGCCTCGAACGGTTCGAGAAGACCATGGTTGACCAAATCGAGGCATCGCGTGACGAAAAGGCCGATTTCGACACGATGAAGGAATTTGCCATCGAACAGCTCTATGGCTGGATTCGAGAGGTCAGGTCTTCACCGGACATGACACAGCCGCTGGAGAATGTAGACACCCGAAGGACCCCTGGCCGCTCGGAAGAGCCGCAGACGCTGGAAGACCAGCTGCAGGCGGGTCTGGAGGATTCTTTCCCCGCAAGCGACCCGCCGGCTGTTGTTTCCACCGCGATCCCCGGCGGATCGAAGAAGCTGGTCGGAACCGACGAGGTCCTCAGGCAGCAGCGGGAGAAAAAGGCCGAGGAAGCCAGCCATTCGTGATAAACGGCTCTGCGGGGAAGCAGCCTGCCGGTTCACCCGCCGTCCGGCATGAAGGCTGTCCGGGCATGTGTGTCATGCGGCTCGCCTTCGACAAGAATCTTCGCTTCCAAAGCCGCGTCGATAAATGCTTCGCGGGCTTCCGCTGCCGTAATCTGGCCGATCTGGGCGCCATCCAGTGCATCTCCCGCCATCAGCGACAACGGGGCATTGCGGGCAGGCCATTTCTCGCTTTTGAGGCAGTAAGAAGCCTCGAAAACGGAGCTGACCATTCGCGATCGTCCCGGCTTGCCGAAGTAGATGCAAACCGGAGCATCGAACTTTATCTCCAGCATGGCGGTCCTCCCGATTTAACCACCCTTGATATAAATTAGCCTCAGCGGGTCACATGGCCTGCTGGGCATTTTAGCCGACGTCGCGAACCGCAGTGGGATTGGTGCCTGCTGGTATTTCGGCGGCGATATCGTAGGCCAGAATGCCCGCCTTGCGGGCGAATGAATCGAACGCCGCGCGCACCGTCTCGACGTCGACCTCGTCAGCCAGCCCGGCGCGACAGGCGTCGAACGCCGCCTTGTGCGCCGGACCGCGGCTCGGCCATTCGTTTAAGACGTCATAGGCCTGCCAGATATTTTCGACATGGCGAGGGAAACCAAGGCCGACGAGAATTGGAACGGGGCGGCCAAACGATTTTTTTGTCATCTGTGTCTCCGCGAAAGAGCCTGTCGCATCAACGCTGGGCGGACGCGAGGCCCATGCTCTTTAACGCGGGATTGCTGCACGGGTTGCAGCGGGTTTGTTCGATCGTGCGCCGGCCGATGCTGGCGTCATTTGTTGGTCCGCATCTTTTGCCGGGGATTGATACCGCCTTGAGGCGTGGTGTCGTTCTCGACATCGCCTTCGAACGTGTTGTCGCCCTGATCGAGCCGGTCGCCCTCCTTGATCGTGCCCTTGGAACTGCCGATGCCGGGATCGTTGGCAAGGTCGCTATCGGCCGGCGTTTTGCCTTTGGCGTGCTTGTTTCCTGTCATGGGTTCCTCCTGTTTTGAGGTGGCGGACTGTCCTTGAGGTGGCGGCCCAGGCTCGCTGCGAAAATCGCGTTTCGACACGCCAATGGCGGCGCCCCGGATTTTCGGACGGCTTAGATTCCAACTCCGCGATCCCGACGGTTGTTCCGTCAAAAATATCGCCGTCGGCCGGGATTGCCCAGCCAAGCCGCTCCGGTTCCTGGACCGGGTGATTTTCGCCAGCCGGAACGATCTTTCGCCCAATGCATTTAACTGGTCTGCGCTCACGAACTCATTCTGGACGGGAGCTGGACCATTGCCACCTACAGCCTACGCCTTGGCGACTCGCGAAACCGAAGAAGTTTCCATCGTCGACCTCATACCCGCTTTGAGGGCTTTCGCCCGCACCTTCTGCCGCACTCCCGATGATGCCGACGACCTGGTCCAGGAGACGCTGACCAAGGGCTTGGCCAACATTGACAAGTTCGAAGCTGGAACGCGCATGAAGTCATGGCTCTTCACGATCATGCGCAACACCTACTACACGCGTGTCAGGGCCGCGGTGAGGGAAGCGCCCGGCCTGCTCGACTGCGCTTCGCTGCGGCCGATCTCGGAAGCGACGCAGGAATGGTCCGTACAGGGCAAGGAGGTCCACCAGGCCATCCAGAGTCTTCCTGAGCACCAGCGCGAGGTTCTGATGTTGATAGGCGTTCTGGGCATCAGCTATGAGGAAACGGCCGAAATATGCGGTTGCGCGGTGGGAACCGTGAAGAGCCGGCTCAACAGGGCACGCGCCGGCGTGCTGGAATACCTTGGCGAAAGTTCCTCACAGACCCTGATGGAAAGGCGCAGCTATCTGTCCGAAGGACAGCTGGACTTCGAAGCCGAGAGGCGCCGCTAATACACGTCACGTTAGTTGCTGGTCTCGCGCAAGCGCCTTTCGACAAGCGCATGCTGCAACTCGATCGCAAGTTTGGTCAGCCTGTCAGGAACCCTTTCCTGCTCGATGGCCGCAAGCAAGGAAGCGATTTCCCGGTCTATCGTCAGATCGGCACGCGTGCTGACGGAATCTTCCCTTGAGCGAGACATCGCGTTCTCTTGGCAAATGTTGGTCCCTTCACCTCACTCTGGTGGCAACAGTGCGAGTTTGCAAGAATTTGCAGGGCGTCCATGCGACCGGCTTCGGTCCTTGCACAGCTTCGTCAGCGGTTGGGCTCTCGCGGTGTTTCAATTGCTCGCCGGCCGCAAGCCACATGCTGCCGCAACGATCAGTCTTCAGGCCGCCGATCCGCTGAATGATCCTGGTACTGCTCGGACTTGACCCGATTGCCGTCGAGCCCACGCTCCTTGGTGTGCTGCTTCTTGTCTCTGTTGGACAGAACGGCGTTCTCTCCGATCTTGTCCTTGGGAAGATCGGTCATCGCGCCAGCGCCAGCGCCTTTGCCGTGACTGCCGCGACCGATGTGCTTCTTGCTGCCGGACGCCATCTTGTTCTCCTTCATACTGTCGAATAGCGGCTTTTCCCGTTCGGCATCCGAACCAGCGTTGGGCCGCAATGTTCCGCTGGAAATCGTAAGCAGGAAGGCATCGCCGTCCCAGTGCCGGAAAGGCTTTTCGCCGTCGACGAGGACTTGCATGCCATTTGCGTTGGCGAAGTTATGGACATCGGCGCGATCCAGCGCCGGCGATCCGCGATATGAATAATTCAAAAGCACGGCCATGCCCGGCCTCTTCAGCACGCGCGCGATTTCCAGGAAATGTCGCTCCGCAAGGCCGGCCAGCACCAGATAGGGAAAGCTGTCGACGGCCAGCACGCGGTCGAAGCTGGCATCGCAAAAATCGGCAAGATCGAAACCGCGCGTAGGGCGGAATTCTACATTGCCGAGCCCGGCGCATCGCCGGCGGGCGATCGAGATCATCGCTGGGGATATATCGCTGCCGACGATCCGGTGCGACAGAGCGGAGAGCGCCTGTTCGAACCGACCGATACCACAGCCGATATCCAGTATGTCGCGGTCAGTGCCGGTAAAGCCTCGCCTCTCCAGCCATGCAACGATCTCAGCCGTAACGGCCGAGAGCTTTTCCTCATCGCCCAGCGATGACAGCTGGACGCTGGCCGCCGGGGAGATCGCCGCCGCCGCGTCAAACCCGGCCGCCAGCCGCTTGACGACCGCATCGTCGGTCTCGTCCTCGCCACGCTCGTGCCGAACGGCAGCACCCGTTTTGCGCAGCGTGGCGAAGATCTCGGGCCTGCGCCGCAGCAGGTCCGCAATCCGTTGCAGTTTTGCCGTGTTTCGCGGGTCAGCCGAGTGCGTGTTTTGCGCAATCTTCGCCAATTCTGCGGCATCGATTCCTGTCTCGAAACGGAGAGCCAGCCTGGCGATGACGGCTTCGACGCCGGCACCGTCTGCCATGCAATCCTCCAGCACCCGCCTTGCTGATGTCGACCGCCGAGATCCTGGCTGGGTCGCGCTCATCGCCCTTTGCTCCGCGTCCAGATCTTGCGCATCGTCCACCGGTCTACGGCGCCCCAGCTGTACTTGTAGGCCTCTTGTCCGCGCAGAAAATCGAACTCTTCCGCGCCTTCGCAGATCGCCTGCCTTATCGCTTGGCCGATGAGCAGCGCGCCGGGACTTTCCTCGGCATAGGCCGGATCGAAGCCACCGAGGTAAGCGCAAGCGCGGCCCCGATGATGGAACCCGTAATAGGCGCCCACGATCGCGTTACCGATCGTGATAAGCCAGCATCGGGCAAGCACCTGTGCGACCAGCTGCGGCAGCGCCTGACGGTGGAATGCTTCCACGCGAGAATCGGACAGAACGCCGTCGCCGTGTCCGGCCCAGCGCGCGCGGTGAAGGCGGATCAGGTGGTCGAGGAATGTCTGCGGATCGGACAAAGCGGGTTCGATGGAGACACTGCCGCGTCTCGACGCGGCCCTGTGGGCGCGGCGCAATTGGCGCCTCCGCCGCGCCGGAACGCAGCCTTGAAGCGTCTGGTCGCCGGCGAGGGCGAGCACCGGGCAAGCGGCGTGACCGACGGCTTGGCACGATTCGAGCGCGGCATGCCTGATGGCAAGGCCGGCGCCGCCGGGAGGCAGGTCCTGCAAGATCCACTGTGACCAGCCGACGGAAAGAACGGCGCCACCGATGACTGCGCCGACCGGTTCGGCGATCTCGGGAAGACAAAGGACATCCAGATAGTCGCTCAACGAAATGCCGAGCGGAAGCAATCGCGCGCCGGCGTCGTGGCGTTCCAGATAGAGTGGCGCCAGGCCGACCAGATCGTCGCCACGCCAGATGGCGACCGTCGCTAGCTCGCCGGGAGCAAATGTCCGCCACCATGGCAGCAACCATGCGGGAGACTGGAACGGCGTCGCCGAGGGACTGCGCGACCAGAGTTCCCACCAGTGCGGCTCGAGGGCTTCGAGGTCCGCCGGATCGTCGATGATCTCACTGCGGAGCATGTCGCGCTCACTTTGCCGTCGCGAGCTGCCCGCTGTCTGTGCCGAGCCGTGCCAGCGCCCGATAGGCGTCCATGTAGGAGGAAACCATGCGGTCGAGTGAAAAGCGCCGCCGCGCCTCGGCCCGGCAGGTCTCGGGGTCCAGGCTGGGTGCGGCAGCGATGGCTTCGGCCATCTCGTCGACATCCCCGACCAGATACCCGGTCTTGCCGTGCTCGACCACATCCGGCAGTGCGCCATTCGGGAAGGCCACCACGGGGGTGCCGCAGGCGAGCGCCTCCATGGCGACGAGCGAACTGGTTTCCGCGGCAAGGCTCGGGATGACTAGGCAGCGGGCCGTGTTCAGCAGGCGCCGCTTGGCGACAAAGCCGAGCGGACCAAGGAAGCGGCGCCGGTCGTCCAGCCTGGGTTCGACCTCGTCGCGAAAATACGCTGTGTGCGTTTCATAGGGGTAGACCTTGCCACCGATGACCAGCGGCACGCTGGCCTTCTTGGCTGCGTCCAGCGCCAGATGGATGCCCTTTTCCGGGCAGACGCGGCTGAGCACGAGCGCAAAGTCGCGTTTGGCCCGCCGTTCACTCAAAGCGTCTATGTCCACCCCGTTGGGGATCGGCCCGATCAGCCTGGCTCCCGGCGGCGCGGTTCTTTGCTGAGCCGCCGATACGGCATGCAGCCACAGATCCTCCCGCGCCGGATTGAGAGCGTCGGCCGGATACCAGTCGAGCGGCAAATGCAGGGTCACCAATGTCGGCCCGTCGCCCGGCAGATAGGCATCGAAATCGATACCGTGCAAATGGACCACGTCGATTGGCCAGCGAGCCCGCGCGTTGGCGATCGCAGCGCGATGAGCACGCTGCGCCCGACGCTTCGCCGCTTCATCGAGCACGCCCGATTCGGCCGGCGTCTCGATGAGGACACCCGCAGCGCTCGAGCCCTGGCAGCCGATCACGATCGAGCGGTGTCCGGCCTGTACGAGCGCCTGGTCGAGCATCGACAGCACCTGCTCGGCACCACCGACCGCATCCGGCCCGACCGGGGCGAGGGGATAGGCGACGTTGAGGACGGTGAGCGTCATGGCTGGAGAGCCGAAGCTCCTCACGCTGCGGAGGCGCGCAGCCTGCCGACCGAAGGGGCAGCGATGCTGCCGGCATATCGGCGCGTCATTGCCGCGCAGAAGTCGGCGAATTCCTCCGGCACCAGCGGCGGACTGCTGTGGTGCGGCATCATTCCGCGGTGTTCCGGCGTGAAGCAGAAAGTAACCGTCACGTCGAAGTCGGCCAAAGCCTCCATCTGCCGGTCGAACCAGTCAAGTGCGTTCGGCCTGAAGCTGTCGGCCCAGGAAAGCCCGGTGCGCAGATTGGTGACGCCGAGCCGTTTCATCCAGGCAACGGCGTCGTCCAGCCGGTGATCTTCGAAATGGAACCACTGCACCAGTCCCATTGCCGGCGTGTGGTGCAGGAACTCCTCGAGCGCGGGCTTTGGCGTGCCGTCCTGGCGGAGCAGGCCCATGTAGAAATGGCGGTAGTAAGACGAGCCTTCCGCCTCGCGATGGCGCGTCGTCGCTTCCCACTCGCGCGGCAGGTCGTAGAGGCTGTACCATTGGATGCGCGGTGCGTTGCCGATCAGCAATTCCGCGGTCCGGCGCAGGCCCCAGACCTGTACCTCCTCGGCGCCGAAGGTCGACACGCCGACCTCGCTGACCCATACCGGAAGATCGGTGACAGCCGAAATCTCGCCGATCTTCTGCGGCCATTCGTGGATCTGCCAGAGGTTCCAGTCGAGCGGGAAACCGTGCACGGCGACAGCATCGACATGATCGAGCACATCGAACTCCTTCATCCGTGTCATGAAACCGGCATCGATCGGCGAGATGCCGCCAAGGACCTTGGTCAAGGCCGGATTCTCCGACGCGATCGCGTCGGCGACCAGGGTTGCCATGTTGGCGAAGCGGCTCCAGTCGGGGTCGAGCTCGGGATCCCAGTGGGATTTGTTGTTGGGCTCGTTCCAGATCATCGCGGCTTCAATCATTTATTTGTCCTTTCGACGGGTAGACGACGCCGCCACCGGCCGGCACGTCGGCGGTGCGGCAGAAATAGACCTCCTGCTCCGGTTGCAGGACGATCTCGAAGCCGGCGCTGCGCAGCATGGCTTCGGTGCAGGCGCGATTGGGAATCCACCAGTTGGTCGGGTCGTCGGCGTAACGATGCTCGATGAAATGCAGCTTTGGGAAATCCGGCCGGTCGAACAGGTCGTGCGTCCAGAAATGATAATTCTGCTCGAGCGCCGGCACGTTGGTGCTGCCGCGCTGCATCGACTGGAAGATCATCAGGTCCCGGGCGACGTGCTCCCGGATCAGATCGAGAGCGAGCAAGGGATGGCGCAAATGGTAGAGCACGCCCATGAACAGCACGATGTCGAACCGCTCATGCAGGGCGCCAACGTCGTAGACCGAGAGCTGCCGGAATTCGATGTCGCAGTCCGCAACCTCGGCGGCAAAGCGCGCCTGCGCTAGGTAAGCCTCATCGAAATCGATGCCAAGCACGCGGCCGGCGCCGCGGCGTTTCATCTCGATCGAATAGAAACCCGCATTGCAGCCTATGTCGAGCACCGCCTTGCCGGAAAGATCGGCGGGGATGGCGTCCGCGAATTTGCGCCATTTGATCAGCGGATAGTTGCCAAGGAAATGGTCGGGAGCGGTTTCGATGCCGGCCAGTTCCATATTGTGGAACCATGGGCCGAGCGCATCGATACGGCGGCGGATTTCGGCATCGGAATGCAGCATGGCTAGCCTCCTTCGCCTGCGAGGACAGGGACGTGCTGGTGGCCGGGCAGCGTAATGGCGACTTGGTCGTCCTTGGTACCGGCGGCGCTTTCAAGCAGGCGAAGTGCGGTGCGGTAGCCGTTGAAGGTGCCGACGTCGACATAGGCGGTGCCAGCCTTGATGCCATAGGCATCGCCTCCGGCGGCGAGATAGGCATTGACCAGCGTGCCGATATATTCGTCGCACCGGTCCCGTTCCCGCCACAGCGCGGCGAGCTGGTGAAGGGTGCGGCCGGGCATCTTGAACGCACCCCAGATCCAGTTCGATTGGGCATTCTGCTGCTTGACCTGGATTTGCTTCACCCGGTCGTCCTGGTCGACAACGACGGCATCGAAGAACTCCGGCTGGTCCACCGGAAACAGCAGGAAGGACAGGCCGTCGTCCGGGAGGGCCAGGAAGCCGTCTTCGGGAAACCAGATCGTATCGGGCAACCCGACCAGAACGGTCTCATCGGCTGTGACGAGCGGTGCGGCACGGAAGATGGCGTCGCAAAGGCCGACCGGAGAGGGCTGCACCACAAACAGCGCAGTCGCGTCGGCATAGCCGGCAGAATAATATTCGAGGATATCCGACTTACCCGAGCCGATGACGAAGCAGATCTTGTCGGCCCCCGCGCGCACCATGCGGCGCACCAGGTATTCGCTGACCGCGCAAGGCCGCTCGGTGTTGCCGTCGATGCGGCTGCCGACCGGCAGAAGCTCCTTCGAAAAGCCGAGCGGCTGGATGCGGCTTCCCCGTCCGGCTGCGGGCACGATGCCCAACATCAAACTGCCTCCTTCAACGGCTCGCCATGCGTGGAGCCGTGCAGTGCATCGGACAGGATGCGGTCGAATTCCTTCGCGCGCCGCGCCGAGGTGTGTTCGTCCAGCACCCGCTCGCGCGCTCGGCGGCGGATAGCGTTAAGCTCGGCGTCGGACAGGTCGAGCGCGGCGACCACGTCGTCGGTGCTGTTCGCCACGACGATCTCTTCGCCGGGCCGGAAAAAGGCCTCCAGTCCCGGCCATGTGTCGCTCACCATCGCGGCACCGCAAGCGGCGGCTTCGAACAGCCGGCCGGAAGGACACCAGCCCCTTTCGGCCATCGCCTCGCGGGTCACGTTCAGGGTCAGCCGTGATGATGAAAAGAAGGCGGGGTGGTCGGCCGGCGGCAGATGCCGGACGAAGAAAATATTGTCGCTCCACGGGAATTCCTGCGGATATTGTGCGCCGCCAATGATGAAGCGGCGCTCCGGCAGGCGCGCAGCCGGACTGACCAGCAGCCTCTCGACCCCGACCTGGCGGTCTGCCGCATAGGTCCCGAGATAGGAAAGGTCGCCGGCAAACTCCGGCCTGGGCGGAGCCGGCCGGTGTCGCTCTGGATCGACATGGCCGTAGAGCGGCATGACGCGGCGTGCACCCAGCATCGACTTCAATGCGTCGATCGCGGTGCCTCCCGTGTAGCTCAGCACGAGATCGAAATCGCGAAGCCCTTCCGGCCCGAAATAGGCCGGAGGCTCACCTTGTTCGATCCGCGCCAGTGTCACCGGCGTATCCAGATCGTAGAACACCTTCAGCCCGCGACAGGCCTGGTGGGCAAGGCGCGATGCGCTCACGGCATCGGGGCAATAGGAGGTGACGATGACCACATCGGCCTCATTCATCGCCTGCTCGGCAACGCGCTGGATGTCCTCCCAATCCTGATAAAGGACGAGGTTGCCGCCATCCAATTGGTCGAGGTCGCGCGTCCCGGCATAATAGGGAGTGTTGCGTTCGAAGAAGGTGATAGACCAGCCCAGCCCGGCCATCGCCCGGATCAATCCGCGCCACAGCGTGGCGTGCCCATTGCCCCACGACGATGTCACGGTAAGACCGAAAATGACCATGCGCATCCGGCAATTCCTCGTCAGGCAGCTTCGTTGAGTCTGATCAGCTTCGACCCCCAGTCCCCCCAAACAACCGTGGTGATCGACGCTGGGTCGATATCGAAGCGAAAGCAGTTTCCCAGCGACAGGCCGAGCACCTTGCACACGGCGGCCTTGATGACGTCGGCATGGCTGACAAGTGCGACGCCCTGGTTCTGGTAGGTGCCGCGGACCTGCTCGATCAATGAGACGACGCGTTGCTGCACGTCCAGCATGGTCTCGCCGCTCGGTGTTCTCGCCTGCTGACGCTGGTCGTTCCACACTCGCCAGTCGGCATCCTGGTTCAGCTCTTCGAAGGTCTTTCCCGACCAGGTGCCGAAGTCGATCTCATCGAGTTCCTCGCGGATCACGATCTCACCGGCATTGCAGGCGAGCGCGATCGGGTTGGCAGTCTCCTGCGTGCGTTCGCGCGGGCTGCAGAAGATTGCCGCTATCGCCTCGCGTGCCATGCGGTCTGCCAGATGCGAGGCCTGTGCCTTGCCGGCTTCGCCGAGGCAAACGCCGGCCATCCGTCCGGCAAGATAACAGCCGACATTGTCGTGCGCGGCGTGGCGCACCAGAAAGAACGTCGTCGTCATTCCGCGGCATCGAGCATCGGCTCGTCCTTGCCGGCGATGAAAGAGAGCGTGCGCTGGCGGGCTTCCGCGTCGGTGAACTGCTCGGGCGGCGATTTCATGAAATAGCTGCAGGGACCGGTCAGCGCGCCCGCGATACCGCGGTCGAGCGCCAGCTTGGCGCAACGCACCGCATCGATGACGACGCCGGCCGAATTGGGCGAATCCCACACTTCCAGCTTGAGCTCGGCATTCAGCGGCACACCGCCGAAGGTCGTGCCTTCGACCCGGATATAGGCCCACTTGCGATCGGTCAGCCACGGGACATGGTCGCTCGGCCCGACGTGAATGTTGCCGGGCTCCAGGGGAACGTCGATCTGGCTGGTGACGGATTGCGTCTTTGAGATCTTCTTCGATTCCAGTCGCTCGCGCTCCAGCATGTTGAGGAAGTCGGTGTTGCCGCCGAAATTGAGCTGGTAGGTGCGATCGATACGCACGCCGCGCTCGCGGAACAGGTTGGCGAGCAGACGATGTACGATCGTCGCACCGACCTGGCTCTTGATGTCGTCGCCGATCAGCGGCAGGCCGTGCTGCTCGAAGCGGCGGCGCCACTCCGGCCGCGAGGCGATGAAGACGGGTATGCAGTTGACGAAGGCGCAGCCGGCCTCGAGCGCGCACTCGGCATAAAAGCGCGTTGCCTCCTCCGAACCGACAGGCAGATAGGACACCAGGATTTCGGCGCCGCTTTCGGCGAGGATCTTGCTGATGTTGGCGACGGGGTCGTCGGCCTCCTGGATCTCGTCGCGCAGATATTTGCCGATGCCGTCCAGTGTCGGCCCGCGTTCGACGCGAACGCCGGTAGCCGCCACATCGGCAAAGCGGAAAGTATTGTTCGGCGCGCTGTAGATCGCGTCTGCCACATCGCGTCCGACCTTGCCCTTGGCGACGTCGAAAGCGCAGACCACTTCGATGTCCTTGACATGATAGCCGCCAAGATCGGCATGCATCAGCCCGGGTATGGGCTCATTGCTCCTTGCGTCGCGGTAATAGGTGATGCCCTGAACAAGGGAGGAGGCGCAGTTGCCGACGCCGACTATTCCGATCCGAACTTTCTTCGATCCCACGAAACCGCTGCCTATGCTGTTGAAGGTAAGTTCTTCGTGCCAAACCGCCTGCCTCGCTGATTGTTCCTTGCCGGCTGCAAAAATCGTGCAACCGATGGTGGATCAAAGTAGCGCTCGCCGAGTTGTGCAGTGAGGCCAACCGGGACGGGACAATGATCGTCTATGGCGACCACAAGCGAATTGAGAGCGCGGGATATGTTCGCGGCTCAGCCTGCAAAGCGGCCGGGCACATTGCGGACATGCCAAGCGGGATCGAACGCCACGCAGCCCTGGTCGGCCTGTTCATCAAGATCTCGGAATTGGTCCAGGGCCTTGCCGATGCTGAATTCGAGGCCAACTGCATGGACAGGAATTCCCGACAGCGGATCGCGGGCGCAAATCTCCTGGTCGGCTTGGCCCGGGACGTGGGCAGATCGTGGGCGGCCGGATTCGCGATCGACGGCCCGGTCCGTGCGGACGTGCCGCGAATGCTGGCCGAACTCGATTGCGACGGCGAAATCCTCATCGACACGGCCGAGGGCTACGCCCATTACGCGCTCTATCCGGAGAGCTATTTCGTCGCCGCGCGGCAGTCGGGTCTCGATGCGAACACATGCGTAATCGGCATCCGCAGCATCGGCCTGGGGCTTGCAGCGATGGTGGCTGCAGCCATTGGCGCACCGGCACCCGTCAGCGTCCGTCCGACCGGTCATCCGTTTCGCAGGCGGCTTGCCGCCGATCCGGAACTGATCGGTAGCTGGATGACGAAGCCGTCGGCCCGCTTTGCCATCGTCGACGAAGGCCCGGGCCTGTCAGGAAGTTCGTTTCACGCCGTCGTCGCATGGCTGCAAAGGCTGGGCATCGATGCCGGGCGCATCCATCTGTTCCCCAGCCATTCGGGTGGGCCGGGTCCCGAGGCATCGGCGGACAGTCGTGAGGCATGGACGGTTTGCCAAAAACACACCGCGGATTTCGAACGGACTTTCCCCGCTGGATCCGCTGTCCCGACGTTGCGGGATTGGGTGGCCAGGACGATCGGCCGCACAGCGGCCAGCCTGACCGAAACATCCGCCGGAGAGTGGCGTCGCTTGCACTATGGCTCGCTGGATCATTGGCCACCTGTTCACCGCGGCTTCGAGCGGCGAAAGTTCCTCGCTTTTGCGGGCCGGGGAAAATGGTCGGTCAAATTCGTTGGCCTCGGCGAAATCGGAATGCAAAAGGCCGAGACCGCCAGGAAGCTGCACGATGCAGGCTTTGGCCCGGAAGTCGCCGGGCTGTGCCATGGCTTTCTCGTCGAACGCTGGATCGACGGTGCAACGCTGGACCGGGCAAGGCTTTCGAAAGAAAAAATGGTCACTCGTCTCGCGCGCTATCTGTCCTGGCGGGCAGCCAATCTGCCCGCCTCCGAACCGGGCGCCTCGCTGGAGGCGCTTGCCGACATGGCCGTGCGGAATACAAGCGAGGCTTTGGGCGAAAGCCGCGCGGCGGAGCTGCGGAACTGGTTCTCGAAACAGGCTCCACCAAAGACCATGCAGCGGGTCGAAATCGACGGGCGGCTTCATCCGTGGGAGTTCATCCTTTCGCGCGGCGGAACGCTGATCAAGACGGACGCCCTCGACCATTGTCGGTCGCACGATCTGGTCGGCTGCCAGGACATCGCCTGGGACATTGCCGGCGCCCGTGTCGAGTACAGCCTCGCCGACGCGGCGACTGCGGCACTGTGCAAAGCTGTCGAGGCGACTACGTCTCGTCCGGTCGATGCCAATCTGGTCCACTACTACGAGCCCTGCTATCTCGCCTTCCAGCTTGGCTTGTGGAGCATGGCTGAGCGATCGGGCGATGATCGGGAACAAATCCGGCTGGCGGCCGCGGCAAGACGTTACGCTGCCGCGCTGCTTCGTTTCCTGGAAAGCCAAGGCGACCTGCCGCCGCTCGACCAGGATCAGTCCAGCCGGCGCAGCATATCCGCTTCCTTTTCGAGGATGGCCGCTACCTCCTCGCGCTGAAGATGCGTCATCATCAGGCTCACACAACATTCCAGATAGGTGATGGAGGCGCGCCGCAGGAAGGCAGCCGTCTCCTTTGCGGCCATTTGTTCGATGTCTTTGGCGGATCGCTTCGGATGCACAATCGTCTCCATGCCGGTACCTTGACAGAACCAGAAGCTGGACGGGTTGTTCCCGCGACGAGAAAAAGTGACCAAATCCGAGACGACGGCGCTTTCATGCAGCGGCCAGACGCTCCCCGCCTCAGGCCGGCAGGTTTTGCAGCCGGCCTGAGGCAGAACGCACGGTGGCGGCAATTCGACGTCTTCTGTCGACCATCTGCGCCGTCTCAAGCTCGGCAAAATAGGCGATTGTGCGCATCAAACCCTGCCTGAGCGGCACTTTGGGCGACCAGCCGAGAAGCTTCCTTGCACGGGAAATGTCGGGTTGCCGACGACGAGGATCGTCTTGCGGCAGCGGCAGGAATTTCAAGTCCGATTTGGTGGCGGTCATGCCTCTCACCAGGCCCGCCAGTTGCAGGATGGTGAACTCCCCCGGATTGCCTAGATTGATCGGCTGGCGCGGGTTGGGATTGACCTCCATCAACCGGATCAAGCCGTCGACCAGATCGGAAACGTAGCAGAACGACCTGGTCTGCAGCCCGTCGCCGAATATCGTCAGCGGCCGTCTCTCGAGTGCCTGCATGATCAGATTGGAAACGATCCGTCCATCCGCAGGATCCATCCTGGGACCATAGGTGTTGAAGATGCGCGCTACACGGATATCGGCCTTTCCCATTCTCAAATAATCGAAGCACAAGGTTTCGGCGGTGCGCTTGCCTTCGTCATAGCAGGCGCGGGGGCCGATGCAGTTCACGTGGCCGACATAGTCTTCCTTCTGCGGATGCTGTTCGGGATCGCCATAAATTTCGCTGGTGGACGCCTGCAGGAACCGGGCGCCATTGCGGGCGGCGAGCTCCAGCAGATTGAGCGTTCCGATGACGCAAGTCCGCGTCGTATGGACCGGGTCGGCCTGGTAACGCGGCGGCGAGGCCGCGCACGCCATGTTGAAGATGCGATCCACCGGCTCGCCAAGCTCCAACGGTCGGCAAATGTCCTGCTTGATCAACCGAAAATCCGGACGATCGGCGATCGATGCTATGTTCTCCATACGGCCGGTAAGGAAATTGTCGACGCAGATCACGCGCCAGCCGGTCTGGAGCATTGTCTCGCAAAGATGCGAACCGAGGAAACCGGCGCCGCCGGCGACAAGCACGGTCCTGGTCCGTTGCGCCTTTCTTGATAGCTGCATCTCTATTTTCTCCCGTCTGCGGGTCATGCTGCACTCTCGACATCCAGATCGAGAGCAGAACGTGGCGATTTGGCCTGCGCCAGCAGCGAAACGAATTCGCGGGCTCTCGCGGTGCTTGTGTGGGCTGCCAGGATGAGCGCGCGCGCTTGCCTGGCCATGGCAAGCCGGGCGCTGTCGGATTCCCCAGACAGGATGCCGATCACGTCCTCGGTCCTGCGCGCCATGTGGATCGTTTGCCCCGGAAACAGGCTGTCCAGTCCCGCCCAGCTATCGCTGATGATCGCCGTGCCGCAGGCGGCTGCCTCGAAGAGGCGCACGCTGGGCGACCATCCGGCCGCGATCATGGAACTGCGCGTGACGTTCAACGTATAGCGTTGGCGGCTGTAAAAGGCGGCGTGATCTGCCGGCGGCAGGTGTTCGATGCGATCCACATTGTCCGGCCAGGCGATTTCGCGCGGATATTGCGAGCCTGCCACGACGAAGCGGCGCTCCGGCATGCGACGCGCCGGTTCGAACAGCAGGGCCTCCAGCGTCGCCTGGCGGTCGGGGCTGTAGGTGCCGAGATAGCCGAGATCCCAGCGGATTGGATCACCGGTTCCGTGATGCCGTTCCGGGTCGACGGAGCAGTAGAGCGGCTCGGCCCGCCTCGCGCCGAATTCCGCCGTCAGACGGGCAAGCGTCGGCCCGCCGGTGAAGGAGAAGTAGACGTCGAAATACGGGACCTGCCGCCTGGCAATGTACTCGCAATCATCGGTCGAAAGCTTTGCCAGCGTGATCGGCGTGTCGATGTCGTAGAAGCAGAACTGACCCGTGCATAGCGATGCCACGACGTCGATGATTTCAGGGCCTTCGGGAACGAAGGAGCCGACGACCACGATATCGGCATCGCGCAGGCAGCGCGCAAAATTGCGGCGAAGATCATCGATCGTTTCATAGTAGCGCAAGGCGCAGAAATCGGGATCGCGCAGATCCCGGTGACTTGCGTACCACGGCACGTCGCGTTCGAGAAAGGTGACGCGGTGACCGAGTTCGTGGAAACCTTTAAGCAGCCCCCGAAAGGTGGTGGCGTGGCCGTTTCCCCAGGATGAGGAGAGCGACAGGCCAAGAAAGACGATGTCGAGCGGCTTTGTCATTCGGCCGCCTCCACGGTCGGACGCTCGAAATGGCGCCTGAAGATAGCGTCGGCTAAAACGGCACGTGTCGTATAGGTATGTTCGCCAAGCACGCGCCGAAGCGCCGATGTCCCGATCGCCTTAGCCCGTTCGGCACTAAGGCTTTGCATGATCTCGGCGACGTCCTCGCCATCGCGCGCGACCAGGATTTCCTCGCCGGGTTTCAGGAACAGGTCGACGCCGAGCCAGGCGTCGGTGATGAGGCATGCGCCGGCGCCCGCCGCCTCAAAAACGCGCGTCGCAGGTGAAAAGCCATTGGCCGCCATGCTGTCGCGGCTGATGTTCAGCACCGCCTTGGCCGTGACGTTCAATGCATTGTGGTCGCGCGTGCCGACATGGCCGAGCCATCGGACATTGGCGGGCATCTGCTTGTCGCCCCAGCCCGATCCGCCGAGCAGGAAGCGCTGATCGGCGGAGCGGCCGGCCGGGTCGAGGAAGAAGGCCTCGACGCGCGCCTCGCGGTCCGGCAGCCGGTTGCCGAGAAAGGCGAGATCGCAGGCAAAGCGAATGTCCTTGCCGACCGGATGATGCGTTTCCGGATCGAGCGCGTTGTAGATCGGCACGCATTCGGCCGCCCCCATTGCCCGATAGGCCCAGACCACCGGGTCGCCGCCGCCATAGGTCAGCACCAAGTCGATTTCCTGCAGCGCGCGATGCAGCGGATGGTCGGGCTCGTCGCGCAACTGGCCAAGCGTCGCCGGCGCATCGACATCCCAGAATACGGTGAGCGCACCGGCACGGGCGTGATCGAGCACCGCCCGCAACAGCGCGTCGTCGGCGAAACCGACGCCGCTCGCCTTGACGACGATATCTGCCTCCGCCGCCCGCGCCGCCACCTGCATCAGCGCCTGTGGGGTCGCCTCATAGACGACGACGGCACACCAGTCTGGCGCCTCGATGTCGCGGTTCTTCTGGCGATCGTAGACATCGGGCTCATAGAAGGTGATGTCATAGCCGAGCCTGGCCAGAGCCTTGAGCAGCCCGCGGTAATAGGTGGCCGCGCCGTTCCAGTAGGACGACAGCAGGCTTGACCCGTAAAATGCAATCTTCATTCGGCGGCCTCCGTTGCAAGGATCGTGTCGGCGGCTTGGCGGCGCCCGCATTCGGCGAGCACGCCGAACAATTGATCCGCCCGGTGCCGGCATGTGTGCCGCAAGCGGATGGTCTCGAGGCCCGATGTCGCCAGAGAAGCGGCGAGATCCGCGTCGTGCAGCACGGCGCGAAGATGACGCCGCATCTCGGAACCGTTGTTTGCAAACAGAAAATCTACGCCGGGCCTGAACAGGCGTTCGACATCGGACCACGGCGCCGAAACGAGCGGGATGCCGCAGGCGAGCGCCTCGAACATGCGGATGGTCGGGATGCCGGGCAGGCTTTCGCGGTATGGACGCCTGGGGATGTGCACTGTGATGCGGTTTGCTGCAAACGCCTTCGGCACGTCGGCGTTGGCGATCCAACCTTCGTAGTGCAGGCCGGCGGCCGCAAGGTCGGCGAGCGCTTGCCGTGGATAGCGAACGCCGTGGACAGTGCCGCTCAATCCGAGCTCACGCACCGGCTCGACCAGGAATTCTCTGATTTCGGCGCTGCGCTCGTCGTCGCCCCAATTGCCGATCCAGATCAGGTCGGCGCTGCGCTCGATTTCAGGATGGGGCTGGAACAGATGGTCATCGGCTGCCTCGTGCCAGGTAAAGACCCGCTTGCCCCATCCGGCGCGAAGATAGCTTTCCCGCAGCGCCTCGCCGAAGGCGAGCACGCCGTCGTAATGTTCAAGCTGCAAGGCAGAAATCGCTTGCGTGGCCGAGATGACGCGATGGTGCGTGTCGTGGAACAGCAGCGTGAAACGGCCGCCAGTTGCTTTCGCCTTGCCCAGCCGCGCAACAAGGTCCGGCTCGGTCCACTCATGCACGATCACCACATCGGCATCGGATATCCAGGCTTCGTGGTCGAAAGCGGCATCGTAGGTCACCGGCATCAACTCGGGGAAATCCTTCCGGAATCGCTCGATCGCGAAGGACCCTTTCTCGGCTACCAGGTTCGACCGGCTCCAACCGTCGGCGGGTTCCAGCGCGATCGTCTGGTGCCCGCGCGCGACCAGCTCACGCATGATGCCGCGCAGGAAATGTGCGTTGCCGTGGTTCCAGTCGGAAACGATCGAATGGGTGTAGAACAAAAACCGCATGATCAACTATCCGCCATGGTGGCCAGGGCCGCCTTGTCGTAGACGCCGCGCATGGCAGTCGCCTGTCTTGCCAATGAAAATCTGCGGCTTCGGCGGGCGGCTGCCTCACCGAGTTCTCGCCGGCGCTGCGCGTCGCTACAAAGGTTGTTGATGCATCTGGCGAGATCGTCCGGATCGCGCGCGTCGTAGAATAAGGCCGCGCCGTCCCACAATTCGCGATAGGTCGAGATATCGGCGAGCACCAAAGGCGTCTTCGACATCGCGGCTTCCAGCGTGGCCAGACCGAACGGTTCGTAGAGCGACGGCGATACGAAAATGCCGGCCCGGGCCATCAGCAAGCGCACTTCCTCATGCGGCACCGGCCCGACGGGAACCGCATGACTGAAGCCAACATGCTGGCCGTCCGGCCCTTGCAGCGAACCGGCGACGAAAACCGGCCATTGCGTCAGGGAGGCGGCCTGGTCCAGCACCGCCGCATTCTTTCCTTCGTCCCACCAGCGCGCGGCGGCGAAAACGACCGATTCCCGCCTTTCGCTCTTCGCGCCGGGCCGTGCGCCGTTGCCGACGACGCTCAGGCGCGCGATCGGCCCGTAGCAGGTTTCGAGCATGTCGGCATGGCTGCGGCTGGGCGCAACGACCATGCCTGCTTTGTCGAAACCGCGCCGGTTGCGGTCCTTCTGCCAAGCCCATTCGCCGTCTGCCGCCTGTCCTTTGACGGCGTGGAACCATGTCACCACGCAGGAATGCGACACCGCCACGACGGGGCAGGGCACGTCCAGCCCCGCAGCCTGCGTCGGCGCATTGAGATGGAGGACGTCGATGGCGTAGTCACGTATGAGTGGGTGCAGCTCCTGCTGCAATGTGTCGAGATCGTGCTCGTTGCGGGTCATCCAGTCGGGCGGTGTGGCGAGCCAGGTCAGCGCCGCGAATGACTGGGCCTCCTCGGCCTGCTGCCTGGACGGTTCCGGACCAAGCCCGGCAAGCACGACGCTGTCGCCGCCGGCGACCAGTTGCCTGGCCAGATCGAGCGCATAACGCCAGACGCCCCCAACGGCATCGACAGTCATCAGGATACGCCGCGGCCGCGGGCTCAGTGTCCGCAACATGTGGCCTCCAATTCGGCCAGCGGACGCGGCCGCTTCTCCTGGATGTCGCTGAACGTTCGGAAGGATGCGAGATAATGTTCATGCGCGCGCTCCCAGGCGAGATCGTCCGGCTCGCCCCAAAGTTCGCGGTAGCTCGGCGAACTCGGATAAGGATACAGCGGCACCGGTTCGTTGGCCCAAACGCCGTTGTCGATCAGGTGCTTCCGCCAATAATCGACGAGCGCGGGATCGTCCTCGACCACGCCGATCAGATTGGCCTGCACGAACGGCACGTGGCGCCTGGCGTCGACCAGCAGCGCGGCCAGCTCCTCGGTGCCCAAACGGCAGCGTTTTGCCAGCATGGCGCGGCCTTCCACAGTCAGGCTTTCGAGCCCCGCCTCTATGGAGACGCAGCCGGCGGCGCCGAGCAGCCTCAGCAGTTCCGGTTTCCAGAGGTCGATACGGGTCTGCACGCCGAACTTCACATCGCGATCGACCAGCGCCTCCAGCAAAGCCTTTTGCGGCAGGAAGATCTCGTCGATGAAGTAGATGTAGCCGACGCCCTGTGCGATCAGCCGGTCGATCTCCGCGATCACTGCTTCGTGGTTCCGGCGGCGATAGGCATCGCGGAAATCGATCTTGGCGCAGAAGCTGCAATTGTACGGGCAGCCGCGCGACGCCTCGACCTCCGCACCGAAACCGACCTGGTTGTCGTCGAAGCGGTGATGGTGGTGCGAATGCGCGGCAATCCAGTCCGACGGCCATTCGAGCGGCGGGTGATCGATGAACGAGCTCGCATGCACGCCGCCGTTCGAGACCAGTTTTCCATCCTCGAAATGGGCGGTGGACGGCACCGCGCTCCAGTCGTCGCGCCGGGCAAGTTCAGCGACCACTTCCTCGCATTCGCCGCGCACGACAATGTCGACGCCAAGCTTGCGTAATGTCGGCGCCGGCGTCGCCGAGCCATGCGGACCGACGGCGACGGTGCGCCCGCCGCGTCCGGCAAGCCGGTTGAGGAAATCGGCCGGCACCCGCAACTCGGGCGGTGCACAGCGCCAGAACAGGTAGGTCGGCGCGGTGCTGACGACGGTCATGTCAGGCTCGAATGCGGCGACGCGATCGGCGAGCGCGGCGTTGTCGAGCTTCTGGATCTGCCCGTCCAGCATCAGCACCTCGTGGCCGGCGGCTTCGAGCAGCGCTTTCGAATAGCCGAGTTCGAGCGGCAGATGCGGCTGGCGGCAGCCGAAATAGATGCTGTCCTGGTACGTCCAGGACGGATTGACCAGAGCGACCCTCATGCCACGTACCTCGCCGGTTCGGGATGCGGGTCGAGGCGATGACGCTGCAGCCAGTCGGCGAGGTCGCGGATGCCGTTTTGCCACGGGACGTGCGCTTTCCATCCCAGTGCCGCCTCGATCGCCCGTGTGTCGGCGACGAAGAACGGTTGGTCGCCGGTGCGTTCGCGGTCGTAACGAATCGGAACGTCCCGTTTCGTTATGTTGCGGATCTCCTTCAGCAGCATGCGCAGGCTGACGGCGTTTTCCGGTCCGCCGCCGAGATTGAATGCTTGGCCCTTGATCGCCTCGATGCGGTCGAGCACGGCGCGGTAAGCCGCGACCGCGTCGGCAACGTGGAGGATGTCGCGCACCTGCTTGCCATCACCGTAGATGGTGATCGGCCGGTCGGAGAACGCGTTAAGCAGGAAATGGGCGACCCAGCCCTGATCCTCCGTCCCGAACTGGCGCGGTCCATAGATGCAGCTCATGCGCAGCACCGCCGTCGGCAGATCGTATGACTTGGCGTAATCGAGGACATACTGGTCCGCTGCGCCCTTGGAGCAGCCATAGGGCGTGCAGAAATCGAGGCCGCGCGTCTCGTCGACGCCGTGCGCTCGGACGCCCGCGTCGCGAGGCGCGTATCTGCCGTCTTCTTCGCGCATGGCGAGGTCGGCGAGGCGGCCATAGACCTTGTTGGTGCTGGCGAAAACGACGGGGATGCGCTTGCCGCTGCGGCGAGCGGCTTCCAGGACGTTGAACGTCCCGCGCAGGTTGATGTCGAAATCCTCGTCCGGCCGAACTAGGCTCGTGGTGACGGCGGTCTGCGCGGCAAAGTGGAAAACTGCCCTCGAGCCTGCCACCAACGGCGTGAGCGCCTCGGCGTCACGGACATCGGCGATCTCGACAGCGAGGCGGTTGCCGTGCTTTTGCGTCAGCCATTCCAGGTTCTGCTCGACGCCGGGACGGCTCAGATTGTCGATGACCAGCACCGGCTCGCCGTCCGACAACAGGCTGTCGGCGAGGTTCGAGCCGATGAAGCCGCTGCCGCCGATAATGGCGACGGGCGCTTCGCGAAAATTGCGTGAATCCGGTCTCATGATACCAGCCCTCGCGCTTCGAGTTCCCGCTTCATCTCTGCACTGCGATCGATGGCGACCGTGTTGCGCACCCAGGCGACGAAATCGCCGAGCGAATGCTCCAGCCGGTACTGCGGCTGGAAGCCGAGCAGTTCGCGCGCCTTCGAGATGTCGGCAAAGCAGTTGCGGATATCGCCGGAGCGTGCCTTGCCGAGGATTTCCGGCTGGCGCCCAGGCACGCCCATGGTTTCGGCGAGCAGCCGGGCGACCTCGCTGACCGGGTAGGCCCGCCCGCTGCCGATGTTGATCACGTGGCCTCGCGCCTGAGGCTGTTCCAGCGCCAGCCGGAAGGCGAGGGCGACATCGCGTACATGAACGAAGTCGCGCTGCTGTTCGCCGTCTTCGAAAATCAGCGGCCGCTGGCCATTGGCGATGCGCGAGGCGAAGTTCGCCAACACGCCGGTATACGGGTTGGAGAGTGCCTGTCCGGCGCCGAAGACATTGAACAGGCGCAGCGCCACCGCATCGACGCCATAGGCTTCGCCGAAGATCAGCACGGCGCGTTCCTGGGCGTATTTTGTCAATGCGTAGATCGAGGCGAGGTCGACCGGTTTCTGCTCGTCGGTCGGCAGCGGCGACAGGACTTCACCTTCCGGCGACAGGGGATTCCATTGGCCGCTGCGGATGTCGTCCGGCTGCCGTCTTGCATTGTCGATGCGCCGGCCGTCCGGCGTGGCATAGAGACCCTCGCCATAGACGCTCATCGACGACGCAACGACGATCCGTTCGATCGGGCGTTTGATCAGCACTTCCAGCAACGTGGCGGTGCCGAGGTCGTTGGCGCCGACATAGCGGGCGATCTCGTACATGGACTGGCCGACGCCCACTTCAGCCGCCAGGTGAATGATCGCGTCGACATCGTCGACCGCCTCTGCGACGGCGTCGCGATCGCGAACGTCGCCTTTGATCAGCTTGGCGCCTGGCGGCAGGCTGATTGCCTCGCCGCCATGCACCTGGTCCAGCAGCGCATCGAGAATTGAAACCCCATAGCCATGTTCAACGAGTTCCTGGGCGACGTGGCGGCCGATGAAACCGCAGCCTCCCGTGACCAGTATACGTTTCACGACAACTCCTCATACGAATGGCTTTGCCGCCCCAAACTTCCGGGCGAAAGGTTTGTTCCCTTGCTTCAACAAAGTTCAGGAGGCTCGCCGGGGTAGGTTCAACCAGGCGTGGGAACATCGAAGGCTGCTTGGTGTTAGGAGCCATGTTCGACTAACCGCGCGCACATGCCGGGCAGCGATGCATCTGCTGGTTGTGTGGAGGCAGACCGGCAACGCGGGGGTCTCGCGGTCTGCGGTGGAATCGAAGGGAGATTGCGATGTCTGAATCGAAGACGACCACCGATCACGACGAAATCCGCCGTTGGGCCGAGGATCGCGACGGGCGGCCGGCGGTTGTGCGCACCAAGGGCGAGGGCGGCATACTGCGCATCGACTTCGGCGAGCCTGAAGAGACGTTCGAGCCCGTTGAATGGGACGAGTTCTTCAGGATCTTCGATGAGAACGAACTGGCGTTCCTCTACCAGGATGAGACCAGCGGCGGAAAGACTAGCCGCTTCAACAAGTTCGTCGAGCGCAGCCGGAAAGGCTAACATCGTCTAGTACCCCTGCACAGAGGATTCGACGGGTTCGATGGGTTGTAGCCTGGGTAGGATATCGGGTTTGACGAGCAGTTCAATGCTGCGCGCGAGGCCCGGTTGCCTGCGGATCAATCCGGCCCGCTCGAGGGTGAGCACCATCTGATGGACGGAAGGCGCGGTGACGCTGAAGAAGCGCTGCATGTCGCGTTGGCCGCAGAACTATTCGAGACGACGGAAGCGATCGAGCGCGTCCTCGTCATAAGGGATGCCTCTCAACTCTCGGGGTGCGCCGACGCTAGACTTCGCCTGGAAAAGGCGACGACGCGCATCATCGACTATGGCTGCGGCGGCCTCACGCAAGAACCCTTTCACGTGAAGATCGTGCTTGCAGATGGCGTCGCCGCCTACGTCGGATCGGCCAACCTGCTCAGGCGCTCGAAGGCAGCAAACCAGAGTGCGGAATGTTATCGAGGGTCCGGCTGTTCATGCCGTCAAAGTGCTCATCGATGCGGTTGCCAACATGGAGGAAGCAATCTCCACGAGGTGCTGACCACGAAACGGTATCATGGAACTATTGCCAATGCCGTCATGGCGAGAGTGTTAGCGCAATCGCTGTCACCGGAAGCGCGCGCTTATGTGCCGTGCTGGAATGCACATGAAGAATCCGCGTCCGCGCGGCCTCGTCGATTTCCTTGCCTTCGAGGAAATCGTCGATCTGTTCATACGTGACGCCATGGGCATCTTCGTCAGGACGAAGCGGGACAAGGTTCTCCAGGTCGGCGGTCGGGATCTTGTCGACGAGTTCGGGCGGAGCGCCCAGATGCGCGGCCAAGGCTCGCACCCTGCGTTTGTTTAGCCCCGAAAGAGGAAGGATATCGGCGGCGCCGTCACCGAACTTGGTGAAGAAGCCCATCAGTGCCTCGGCCGCATGGTCGGTGCCGATGACCAGTCCTCGGCTGGCACCGGCGAGCGCGAACTGGGCAATCATGCGCTGACGCGCCTTGATGTTGCCAAGCAAGAAATCCTCGCGGCCTGCGTCGCCGAACTCGACACCAGCCCGCTTGATCGAATCTAGCATTGCGTCGGCAGCCGGCTTGATGTCGACCCGATGCACTTCGTCCGCCCCTATGGTGTCCAAAGCCCGCTGGGCGTCGCTCTCGTCGGCCTGGTTGCCATACGGGAGCCGAACGGCCAGGAATTTGGCGTCGTATCCAGCCGCTCGCAGTTCCTCAACGGCCCGTTGAGCCAGAAGGGCCGCGGTAAGGGAATCCACCCCGCCGCTGATCCCCAGCACATAGGTGCTGAGCCCCGATGCACGCAGATACGTGCCGAGAAAGTCGATACGCCGGCGTGCCTCCAGCGCGACGTCAACACTGGGAGCGACACCCAACGCGTTGATGATCATTTCCTGTTCGGTCATTGGCAGTGGGTGCTCCTGATATCACAGCAATGACGGGTTCGATGGGTTGTAGCCTGGGTAAGATATCGGGTTTGACGAGCAGTTCAATGCTGTGCGCGAGGCTGGGTTGCCTGCGGATCAATCCAGCGCGCTCAAGGGCGAGCACCATCTTATGGACGAAAGGCGCGGTGACGCCGAAGAAGCGCTGCATGTCGCGTTCGGACGTTGTTGGATTGCGATCCGCAGCACCAAGGTGACGAAGGCGGTCAATATTCTTCGCGTTGACAGCGGTTCTGTGGGAAGCGAAAGCTGCGTCCAATAGGAAGCTCGCGCTACCTCTTCTCCAGGCCTTTGAGATGTTCGATGAAGGCCCGCAGTTTGGGGTGAACTTGAGACCGCTGCGGGTAGTAGAGGTACACACCCGAGCTTGTCCCGGTGAAGTGGTCCAGAACGACTTCGAGCTTGCCGCTCGTCACCTTGTCGCTGATCGCTTCTTCAGGGCTGTAAACGACCCCTAAGCCGTCGACGGCCGCATCGATCGCCAGCAGAACATCATTGAGGATCAGCGGCCCCTTTACCTGAACCTCAAATTCCTTGCCGTCGCTCTCGAACTCCCACCGATCGTACACACGATTGCCAGCTCCCGCGCAGATGCAAGGATGGGCCAACAGGTCTTTTGGATGTTCAGGGTGCCCATGCTTGTCAAGGTAGGCCGGTGCAGCAGCCACAACCCATCGGACGGGACCGAAGAGTTTGAGCGCCACGACATCTTTGGCAAGGATGTCTGACACCCGTATTCCTGCATCAAACCCGCGCTCGAATATGTTGGTGGCCGCGTTCTCGAAGAAGATCTCAACCGTCACATCCGGGTACTTTTCGATAAAGGTCGCGATCAGCGGCCTAAGGAAGTTCGGATAGACGGTCTGCGGGACATTCAAGCGCAGACGACCGGCAGGCTTGTCCGCTGCGCTTCCCGCGTCCTTCATAGCGGAAAGGATCGCATCCAGCGCCGGTCCCGCCTGTTGCAGGAATTTCTCCCCGGCTTCGGTCAAGCTCGTAGCTCGTGTCGTTCTTGTAAGCAGGGTGACGCCCAGGCGAGTTTCGAGGTGTCTGATCATCTTGCTTATCGCAGGCGGCGAAACCCTGAGTGCTTCTGCCGCCGCCGTGAAGTTCCGCTTCTCGGCGACAAGCGCAAACGCCACAAGCCCATCAAGCTGATCCTTGTCCATTATGAACCTCTGGTTAATGTCGCATCAACCCGAATGCCATTTTTTGAAAGGAACGGCCATCGTATTCTGCGCTCACTCACGAAGACACAGCCGCAAACGCTGATGTGTTTCGGAGGTTGATCAAACCCAGTGGAGGTGCAGCACCATGAAGAACTATGCAGACGATTTCGAAACAGGCGCTCCCGAGATGCCAAGCCGCCGTAAATTGTTCGCCGCTGGGCTAGGCATCGCCGCAGCGTCACTGCTGCCTCTTTCCGAGTCGAGAGCTCAAACGGCAACATCGGGTGCCGCAGCCACAGGTGCAAGGTCATCGAACCTTCAGCGTCGCATGCTCGGCTCGCTGGAAGTCTCTGCCATGGGGATGGGCTGCCAAAACTTTGCCGGGATGTACAGCCCGCCGACGAACAGGCAGGAGGCCGTGCGGATCATCCGGGCGGCGCATGACCGGGGCGTGACCTTTTTCGACGTCGCTGAAGTCTATGGACCCTTCCTGGGCGAGGATATTGTTGGCGAGGCGCTTTCGCCGATCCGCTACCAGGTGATCATCGCGACCAAGTTCGGCTTCGACATCACGCCCGAAGGCCAGGTCACAGGCCTCAACAGCCGCCCTGACAATATCAAGCGGGTGACCGAGCAACAGCTTCGCCGCTTGAAGACGGACTACATTGATCTTCAATACCAACACCGTGTCGATCCGACCGTGCCCGTCGAAGAAGTGGCCGGAGCGGTGCAGGAATTGATCCGTGAAGGCAAGGTCCGCCACTTCGGCTTGTCCGCTGCAGGCGAAGCGACCATCCGCCGCGCCCACAAAGTGCAGCCAGTCACGGCGGTGCAGAATGAATACTCTGTCTGGACCCGCGATCCGGAGGTGGAGGTTCTGGCGACCTGCGAGGAGCTTGGCATCGGGTTCGTGCCATGGAGCCCGCTCGGCATGGGATACCTGACCGGTACAGTCACCCCCATGTTCGTGCATGGCCCTGCCGACCTACGGGCCAACCTGCCGCGCTTCACGCCTGAAGCCCGCCGCGCCAACTGGCCGGTGGTCGAACTGCTACAGCGCGTAGGCGCACGTCATCAGGCTGCGCCCGGCCAGGTCGCCCTTGCCTGGTTGCTCGCCCGCAAGCCGTGGATCGTGCCCATTCCCGGCCCGATAACGGAGGACCAGATGGACCAGAACATGGACGCGCTGCAGGTCCAGTTGAGTGCGGCCGATGTCAAGGAGATCGATGACGGCTTTGCCCGGATCACGGTCCAGGGCGCGCGTCTGAGCCCACCAATGCTCGCGATGATCGATACCGGCGCAAAACTTGGAACGAGTTCCAAGGGCGGAACCGGCATGTCACCGGTCAGGTGACCAACCCACAAGAACCGACGGGCTGAAGTCTAGCCGGGTACCTGCGGCGCTTCTTGTCCGAGGCGCTGCCACCTCTGTGGTCCTCGCTCCGGTCTTTCCGGATCGGTAGGGCCAGCCAGAGAGCACAACGAAGGAGACTACCATGAATAACAACAATCGGGTCGCTGTAATCACTGGTGCATCCTCCGGAATCGGTGAGGCGCTGGCACGTGAGCTTCTTTCAGAAGGATATCGCGTAGCCCTTCTAGGGCGGCGCCTTGAGCGTGTCGCGGCACTCGCAGACGAACTCGGCGAAGGCGCTATCGCGATCCAGGCTGACGTGACCGACCGGGACTCCATCGCTGGAGCCGCCGCGCGCGTCCAGGAGTTCGGCGGCGCCGATGTTCTAGTCAACAACGCAGGCGTGATGCTCACAGCGCCGTTTGGATCGGACAAGCGATCCGAGCATCGGCAGATGGTCGAAACCAATCTCCTGGGTGCCATGACTGTGACTGAGGTTTTCCTTGACCAACTCCGCGCCAAGAAGGGAGATCTGGTGAACATCTCTTCTGTGGCAGGTCGCGTAGCTCCAGCCGGGTTCGCTGCCTATTCGGCAACCAAATGGGGGATCAACGGCTGGTCCGAGGCGCTTCGCGTCGAACTCCAGCCAGACATCCGCGTGATAGTCATCGAGCCTGGTGCGGTGGCGACAGAATTATCCGACCACATCACACACGAGGAAAGCAAAAAGTCTGCTCAGGACTACCGCGACAACGTTGCAATTCCGGCTCAGGACATCGCCGAAATCATAGCCTTTGCTCTCAGCCGGCCGAAGCGGACGTCCCTCAACGAGATCCTGGTCCGCCCGACCGTGCAGGCGATGTGAACAACTGTCTTACAGCCCCATGCGCCGCAAGATCGGTGAAGGGCTGACAACATGAAAGGACACATGAGATGAGTAACAAAGTGTGGTTCATCACCGGGGCAGGACGTGGCCTCGGCCTGGACATTGCCAAGGCGGCCCTGGCAGCCGGCCACAAGGTGGTCGCGACTGGCCGTAATCCAGACAAGGTGGCGAACGCTCTAGGTGCTTCCGACGACCTTCTTGTCGTGAAACTCGATGTCACCAAGGCCGCTGACGCCGACGCCGCCGCGCAGGCGACCCTTGAGCGGTTCGGACGGATCGACGTGCTGGTCAACAACGCGGCCAGCTTCTACGCCGGGTATTTCGAGGAACTGTCTCCCAAGCAGATGCAGTTGCAGCTAAGCACGAGCCTTGACGGTCCGATGATCGTGACGCGGGCGTTCCTTCCGGTCATGCGCAAGCAGCGCTCCGGCCAGATCGTCTCGATCTCCTCGACGGCAGGTCTGATGGGCTTTGAATTCTGCACAGCCTACTCTGCTTCGAAGTTTGGCCTCGATGGCTGGATGGAAGCGCTGCAGACTGAAGTCGGTCCGTTCGGCATCGAGACGATGATCGTCAACCCAGGCTTTTTCCGCACGGAGCTTCTGACGGAGGAGTCCACCAGTTACGCGGAAATCGCGATCGAAGATTATCACGAGCGACGCACGGCACAGATTGCCTTCTGGAAGTCCCAGAACGGCAAGCAGGGCGGTGACCCCGCTAAGCTGGCACGCGCTCTAATCACGCTCGCTGAGCAGGACGAACTGCCACGGCGCTTCCTCGCTGGCTCTGACGCTATCCAGGTGGCGGAGCAGAAGATTGCTCTCTTGCAGCAGCAGATCGAAGCGTACCGAGAACTGTCGAGTTCTCTCGCCATAGACTGAGGACGCTGGAACGCCCTGAGTCCACACCCTGCGTGCGGGCTTTGGGGCATTCGCCGATCCTCTATCTGCGTACCTTCCGAAGTCCGCTTTGGGCCGACTGCAGTCTTCGGGGCCACATTACTTCCCCTTGTAAGCCCAAGGCAGCGGCTCATCGATCCGGCTCTGCTTGTGACCGTTGACGATGGCGGTGAGCGTCTTGATCACGTAGGCCTGCGGATCGACGGCGTTGAGTTTGCAGGTCTCGATGAGCGATGCGATGGTGGCCCAGTTCTCGGCTCCAGCGTCGTGCCCCGCAAAGAGTGCATTCTTGCGATTGAGGGCTATCGGCCGGATGGTTCGCTCGACGCTGTTGTTGTCGATCTCGATGCGGCCGTCGGTCAGGAAGAGCTTCAAACCATCCCAATATTTGGCGATGTACGCCAAGGCCTCGCCGAGTGGAGACTTGGTCGCGACACGGGCGCGGTGATGGACGAGCCAGGTCTGCATGTCGGTGACCAGTGGCGTTGATCGTTCCTGTCGTCCGGCGAGGCGAGCCTCCGGATCAAGGCCACGCAGTTCGGCCTCGATCCGACCCAGTTCGCTGATCCGCTTGACGCCCTCTTCGGCGATAGGTGCTGCTCCGTTGCGGGTTATCTCCACCAGCTTGCGGCGAGCGTGTGCCCAACAATAGGCAAGCCGGATGTCCGAGCCGACACGGTCAGGTGCGATCAGTCTGTTGTATCCGGCATAGCCATCGACCTGCAGGATGCCGGAGAAGCCCTGCAATATCCGTTCGGCATGAATGCCCCGAGCGTAGGTGAAGGCCACACCAGGCGGAGCACCGCCGCAACTGGATGTTCTCAACCGAACAGGCGCGCCTCAAATTGGCCAAGGCCTATCCAAAGCCAACCGCCAAAGAGTCATAATCCCTGTGCAGAGGTACTAGTTGCCGGCGGCATGGTCAGTGCAGCAGGTTTGCTCCGCGTGCCTTGACGATGTTTCGCATGATGCCGTTAAGCCAGTCCTCGGTGGAGGAACCGGATCGTCTCCTGTCGATCCCGCCGATCGCCTGCTCGAGCGTCCGCTCGACCAGCCGGTCGGAAGCGTCAACGTCTCCCAGCAGCAGACGCGCTGCGAGCCTGAGCTTAGGCAGCAGGGAAAATACGTCGTCTGACGGCTCGGTCGCCAGATTTCCGCTTGATGCTTTGGGCTCGGAGGGGAAGAGAGCATCGAAAACAGCCTGGCCGTCCGAGGATTTTCTGAGGCTGCTGGCATACCGAAGGCGCTCAGGAATAACGATGTCTTCGTCGCCGCTGAAAAACACGAACGGCACGCCGCGGCGCATCAGTTCGTCCGCGATCGGGAATACCCGTCTTCCGTTGAGATTGACGTCCAGGATTGCGGCTTCCGCCTCATCGGTATGCTTCGACGCCTGTTCGACTGTCGCCACGGGGCCAAGCACGACGGCGCCCATCTTGCTGAAATAACGTGCAAGATCGCCCGCCAGCATCCATTCGTCCTCGACGATCAGGATATGCAAGCCTTGCAGGTCGCGCACCTCATTGTTCCTTCTTTCTGCGGGAGTCACGGCTGTCGGCGCGGACTTGTACAAAATGACGGGACAAGGCCTCTTGCAACCGTTCCGCGCGCGCGAGCAGACGAGGCGGGATTTCTTCGGATACCGGGACCTTGGCCAGATCCGGCGAACGTAACGAGATTTGTTTTGCCGGCTTTATCTCAGGTGGTCGTTTTGCCATTGGAACCGCCTCGAAAACCGGATGTTAATGCCCACCGGCGGTGCTTTGTTCCGTTCGAGGACCATTTACTGGCCTGAGGCTCGGTCCGGTCCTAAAGCACGTCGCGTTTTGCCGGCCTCATGCGACGCGCTTTAGGCTGTTGTTTTTATTCATCTCGTTATCGCAAAACCGCTGCACACTTTTGCGCGACATGCATTAGTCTGAGGTCCGATTTGGCGGTTTCGCAGCCGCGGCTGTTACCGAGGCGTGGCATGGTATTCCAGAACGGAAGATTTCCCATTGTCGGCGTCGGCGCATCGGCCGGCGGCATTCCCGCGATGGAGGGCCTGTTCAAAGGACTGACCGGCGGCACCGGCATGGCGTTCGTCGTCGTCACTAATCTGAGCCCAGAACGCGAAAGCCTGCTGCATGACGTTATCGCACGTTACACCGGAATGCCGGTCATCGTCGCCGAGGAGGGCATGGCGGTCCAACCCGACCAAGTCTATGTGATGCCGCAAAACGTCGTCCTCACCATCCGTAAGGGCGCGCTTTCGCTACGCCGGCCGAACACGCTTAACCGCGAGCGCAAACCGATCGACATCTTCTTCCGTGCACTGGCCGAGGACCAAGGGGAGTACGCCGTAGGCATCATCCTGTCGGGGGGCGATTCGGACGGCACGCTGGGCGCCCGGGCGATCAAGGAACATGGCGGGTTGACGATTGCCCAAGCCTCCAACGGTTCCGGCGCGCGCAACCCGGACATGCCGCAAAGCGCGATTTCGAGCGGCCTGATCGATATCGCAGCGCCCGCCGAGGAGATCGGCGCAAAGCTTCAGGCGTTTGGCCGCGGCTTCAATGTGCTGAACGGGCTGGCCGAGGGGGGTGGCGAGCACAAAGCTGACGTGGATCGGGCCGCCGATGAAATCGACCCCACTCTGCGCGGCCATTCCGGTCACGACTTTTCCAGCTATAAGACGAAGACGTTCTCCGCCAATGAAGAGGCGCAGTCGACTAATGAGGAGCTTGAGGCCTCGAAGGAGGAGAAGCAGTCGCTCAACGAAGAGCTCAGCACCATCAACGCAGAGCTGACCAGCAAGATTGAGGAGCTCGACCGCGCCAACAGCGATCTCAGAAACCTGTTCGAAAGCACAGAGATCGCAACCATATTCCTCGACCGCAACCTTGTGGTGCGGACCTTTACCCCCGCTGCATCGGCCTTCTTCAATCTGCGCCCATCCGATGTCGGACGGCCGCTGACCGACCTTTCAAGCCAGCTCGACTATCCCGAGCTGAGGCCTCACATCGAGGCAGTGCTCGAGACGGGAGAGATCCTGAACCATCACCTTGCGCGCGACGACAAGGGCCGGTTCTACCTGGTTCGCATCAACCCGTACCGGGACAAGAGCGGCAGCATCCAGGGCGTCGTCGTGACCCTGATCGACGTGACGACGCTGGCGCAGGCGGAAGAGCGTCAGCAGGTGCTCATCTCCGAGCTGAACCATCGCGTCAAGAACATGCTGGCGGTCGTGGCCAGCATCACCAACCGGACCCGTGAAAACTCGGCATCGAAAGAGGAGTTCGCCGAAGCCTTGATCGGGCGCCTGCATGCCATGTCACGAGCCTATAGTCTGCTCTCGCGCGAGAGCTGGACGGAAGCCTCCGTCGAGGAACTGCTGCGTCAGGAACTCGATCCCTTCGGCCCCGAACGGTTTGAGCTCGATGGCAAGAGGGTAAATCTCAAGCCGGCACAAGGGCTTTCCTTCGGCATGGCCATCCACGAACTGGCGACGAATGCCGCCAAGTATGGCGCACTGTCGAGGCCTGCCGGGCGGATAGTTGTCAAATGGTCGGTGGCCGACGGAACCTTCAAGCTCGTCTGGCGCGAGAAGGGCGGCCCCCGCATCAAGGAGCCAACCGACAGCGGCTTCGGCCTTACCCTTCTACGCGGAGAAATCGGCTATAGGCTGGGCGGAAAAGTTGAAACAAGTTTCCGCTCAAATGGTTTGGAGGCGGAAATCGCATTCCCTCTGACCCGTGAGGGCTCGTCGTGACCGGAAAGATGCGTGTGCTGATCGTCGAGGACGAATGGCTGATCGCCGACGACGCGGCGGCTTACCTGCGCAAAGCCGGCCATCAGGTGGTTGGACCTGTTTCGTCGGTGACGGCGGCACTCCGGCTCGTTGGCGAAGGCGGCGTCGACGCGGCGTTACTGGATATCCAGTTGAACGACGAAACCAGCTATCCGATTGCGGAAGCGTTGCGGACGCGTGGTGTTCCGTTCGCCTTCCTCTCAGGCTTTGGTGAACGCGAAATTCCGGCCGGGTTCCGCGCTTGCAGGATCGTGCAGAAGCCGGCGAGCCAGAGTGCGATCCTGAATGCCGTGGATGAACTCGCGCGAGCCGGCTGAGGTCGCGATTTGAAAGTCGCGCCAGGTCACATCGGCGTGGTGCGTGCCTGCCGCGAACGACGAACGCCTATGGCAATATCCGCACCGGAACCGATTTGACCGCCGGAACATGAGCCTTCTCCGCTCTGTGCCACAAAGGAACCAGCGGGTTGAGCTCGGGGTAGTAACCGGCGCAATTTCCCTCCGGCACCGAGTAAGGTGTAACGCGCAGCCCGTGCACGCGGCGCTCCACACCGTCCTGCGCATTGGCTTTGAGATCGACTTCCTGTCCGGCGCTCAAACCGAGGCGCTGGATATCCTTCTCGTTCATCAACAGCACCATGCGTGTGCCGCTGATGCCGCGCAGCCGGTCGTTGTAGCCGTAGACGGTCGTGTTGAACTGGTCGTTGGAGCGCACCGTGATCAGTGTCAGCACATCGCGGCCGGCGACATCGATGTCGGGATCGGTTTCAAGGCCACTTGGCAGCTTGAAGTTGGCCTTCTTGTTCGGCGTCTCCCACACCCGCTTGCTCGCCTTGATGTCGCGATGGAAGCCGCCGGGCGTCAGGAAACGCATGTTGAAGTCGCGGAAATGTTGGGGGTAGCATCGCTCGATCTCATCGCGGATGCGGGAATAATCGCCAACCCACTCATCCCATGGGATCGAACTCCTGCCCGGCACTGTCGCCTTGGCAAGCTCGGCAACGATCCTGGGCTCGGAAAGCAGATTTGGCGAAGCCGGAGGTCGCGATCCGAACGAGCCGTGGATACAGGCGGTGGAATCCTCGATCGACACCCTTTGGTCGCCGCTTGCCTGATGATCTCTTTCCAGCCGTGACAGGCAAGGCAGCAAATAGGTTGTCCGCCCGGCGATCAGGTGACTGCGGTTGAGCTTGGTCGCGATCTCGACATGTAGGTCGAGCCCACGCCAGGCTTTCTCGACCAGGCCGGTTTCCGGAACGGCCCGCACGAAATTGCCGCCGAGCCCGACGAAGCCCTTGACCGATCCGTCGATGACGCCTTCGCACGTCTCGACCGTATCGAGGCCTTTTTCGCGCGGCGGTTCAAAGGCGTAGAATTCGGCGAACTTGTCGAGCGGGACGAGCTCGGGCTTTTCCGATATGCCGACGGTGCGCTGCCCCTGGACATTGGAATGGCCGCGCAGCGGCGAAATGCCGGCGCCGGGTTTTCCGATATTGCCGCGCAGCATCAAAAGGTTGCACAGCATCTGGACGTTCTCGGTGCCGTGCCGATGCTGGGTCAAGCCCATGCCGTAATTGCCGATCACCGCGTTGGCATGGCTGTAGACCTCGGCGACATGCTCCAGGTCGGTCTGCGCAATGCCGGATCGCGCGACGATATCGCTCCACTGGGTTTTGCGCAGGAAGGCCTCGAATTCGGCGAAGCCATGCGTGTGTTCGGCGATGAAAGCCGTGTCGAGGACACGCGTCCTGCCGCTTTCGCGGGCGGCATCGTCGAGCGCCAGCAACGCCTTGGCGATGCCCGTCATCGCGGCAATGTCGCCGCCGGAACGAACCTGGAAGAAGTCGCTGGACATTTTGGTGCCAGGCCCGGGCGACAGCATGTCGACAGGGTTTTGCGGGTTCTTGAAGCGTTTCAGTCCCCGCTCGGGCAAGGGATTGAAGGTGAAGACGGGCACGTTGCGTTGACGTGCCTCCTGCAGCGGATGCAGCAGGCGCGGCGCCGTCACCCCGGTGTTGTGCCCGAAGAAGAACATCATGTCGCATTTCGCAAAGTCTTCGAGCTGCACGGTCCCCACCGGCGAGCCGATCGATTCCGGCAAGCCGACCGAAGTCGATTCATGACACATGTTGGACGAATCGGGCAGGTTCGAAGAGCCATAGATCCGCGCAAAAAGCTGGTACATGAACGAGGCCTCGAGCGAGGCCCGGCCGGACGTGTAGAACACCACCGATTTGGGATCGAGCCGCCGCAGTTCGGCAGCGATGTCGCGGAATGCATCGTCCCAGGAAACCGGCTCGTAACGGTCGGTGGCGGCATTGTAGCGCATGGGCTCGGTAGGCCTGCCCTGCTTCTCAAGATCGTGGTCCGGCCAATCGAGCAGTTCCGTCACCGAATGCTCGGCGAAGAAAGCGGGTTCGCAGCGCAGCTTGGTCTGGTCCCACATCGTCGCCTTGGCGCCGTTTTCACAGAATTCGAAAGGCCTCGGCTGGGCTGGCTTTGCCCATGAGCAAGACACGCACATATAGCCGTCGGCCTTGTTCTGCTTGAGCAGCGTGCTCCATATCCCGGACAATAGCAGGCCTTCGCCCCGCGCCTTGCGGACCAGGGATCTCAGCGATCCCCAGCCGCCTGTCGGGTGGTCGTATTTCTTGGTTTCGATGCGATCGGTTACGGCGGGTCTCATGCAAGCCACTCCCTGTGGAAGAGCACTCATACGAACCCGCCGTGAGGCTGGATGTTCCCGGGCCGGCTCCGTATCGTCACGCCGTTCCGTCTAACCGGAACCATTTCCGCCACTGTTTGTTCGGCTCGAAGAAAGGAGCCGCGCGAAATGGAGCGACGTAACGCGTTAATTGCGATGGTGATTTCGGCCATTATTGTCGTCGGCTTTCTCATAGGCTTTTTGTACGGCGATATGGGCTGGCAAACCTCGCCGCTCAAAAGAGCCCCTGAGCAGAACCAGGGTGGCAATGCTCCAGCCGACACCTCGCCTGCCGCCGGTATCAAAAAGAACCCCAAGGAAAATACCGAAATGCCAGGCCAGCAATGACGTAGGGCCAGCAATGAAATCCAGCAGCAAGGCAATACCACGAACTGAAACGGGGTCCTGTTTTTGCGGCGCCATAACGGCGGAGATGCGCGGCGAGCCTTTCTGGATTTGCTCCGATCACGATGACGACTGCCGCAAGGCGATAGGAAGCCCTCTGTCGGTGTGGGTCGGTTATCGGCCTTCCGAATTCACATTGCTCACCGGCACGCCGAAGACCTTTTCGAAAACCCCAGCCGTGCTTCGGTCCTTCTGTGCGGATTGCGGAACATCGATCGGCTATGTCGACCAGGGCCTGCCCGACGAACTCTATCTGGCGATCGGCTTCCTCGATCATCCCGAACGGTTTCCGCCGCAGGCCCACGCATATTGGGACATGAGGCTTCCCTGGGTCGACTTTCCAGACGAGCTGCCGCGGGTGGGGACGTATTCGAGGCGGCGCGATCCGGCCTTCGGAAATCCGGCGGAACGCTAGCTTTCGATCCCTTCAGTGGTTGGGAAACGTGCCTTTCGCGACTTGGTATGAAAACGACAATTGGCGCACGGCTGAAAACGCGCGATCATGTGCCAATGGGCCGCCGTTTGGATGACAAGCTCGATTGCAAGGCGTGCGGGACGATCCTGATGGAGATTCCCGACAATCCGAAGGATTCGACGCCGATCCATTGCAGCAATTGCGGCGCCTATCTCGGCGAATGGGGCGATCTGCAGGAGGATTTCTTCAGGCAGGCGTTCGGTGCCCAGGCCTTCGATCTGAACAACGGAAACATCATCAAGAAATAATCCTGGATCCCGCCGGCCCCAAGCCGCGGCCTGTGGACCCGGCTCGTTGCGGCAATCACCGTTAGTGTCGGACCCTTGGGAACCTTTCTCCCGAGCCGCTTGTTTGGGTGGCGGAAGGAGAAACGCCATGAGCACAAAACCTCCGCCTGTGCCGCCGAAGAATCTGAGCCCAAAGGGCGCCGGTGACAAAAAATCGGTAGCAGCCGACCAGGCGCCGCAATCTGCCGTTCCGGATCCCGACAAGCAGGGCCAGCAAGGCAATACGAAGGTCAACACCACCCATCAAGGCAACGTCCAGGATCGCTAGGTCATGTCCACGTCGAAGAAGACTCCTGCCAGCATCCGCCAGGGCGGTCCCGGCGCCGCGCACGAAAACGCCAAGAAGCCGCTGAGCGTCGAAAAGCCGCCGGCCGACTCCGACCGTCGCAGCCACAGCAAGGTCTCCGGCGGCGGCGGTGAACGCGACAGCCACCATACCCACGACCCCGAAAAGAAAGGCGACACTCGGCCCGCGCATCAGGACAAGTGACGTCGGGCGGCGACGCGACGATCGGTGAGGTTCGAGCGAAGTGTCAGCGGGGACGGCGCGCCAAGGCAAACGGCACGACGTTGTCGACCACCGGCAAGTCGAACAGCATCGGAAGCCCCCTCGTCGCGGCCATTTCCACGATCAGCTCCTCGATGGAGTGATCGGTCAGACGGGTCTCGACGCCCAGCCGGATCATCGCCGCCAGCTTGTGCACCGGCACTGGCACGGACTTCGCCCGGTCGTCGAGCAGCTTGCTGATTTCGATCACAACGTCGGCGTCGATATTCCTGGGCAAGTCTCGCATAAGCGCCTCCCCGCTAAACGAAACGAAAAGCCCGCCGCACCTTTCGATACGGCGGGCGATCCAGTAATGCGTACCGGCGAGGGGATCGGGGTGGGCGTGCCGGCGCGCGCAGATCGCAAGTAATTTTAGTTAAATCCGTCAACTTCGATGTGTCACGGAAAAACGTCTGTACGTTTTTTACCGAACCGCGCGGATCGTTAGCTGTCCCCGCCGTCGCGCGGCGCGGCAGCACGGATGGCGCGATCCATTGCCCTCCGGACAGCGAACTCAAACAGTATACATTATAAACTTAAAACATCTTGCCAGGTGATCCAGCCTATGCTCCACTTGAGCCGGGAACATGGCTGATAGGTCAATTTCTGCCGACACGTGGCTGCATTTCAAACGGCACGACTGCGAGAACACAGCCTCAAACGATATACGAAATCTTCGCATGGGAAGGCGTGGATGACGGAAACGATCGAGCTCAAACGGGTTGGCGATGGCAATCTGCGTGCCCAGGTCTATCAACAAATCCGGCTGACCATACAGCATGGCGAATTGGCGCCTGGCCAGAAGCTCGTCGACGTCGATATTGCCGCCCAGCTCGGTATTTCCAGAATGCCTGTCCGCGACGCCTTGATGCAGTTGGTGCATGAGGGCTATCTCGTCGGCACCACACGCGGCTTCACCCTGCCCACGCTTACCGCGACGGATGTCGCCGACATCTTCGAGGTCCGCCGCCTGCTTGAGCCGCGGGCCGCCGCGCACGCGGCACGGACACTTGACGCCGCTGGCCTCAAGACGCTGGCAGCCGCGCTTCGGGAGGCCGAGGCTGCGGCCGCCGCCGGCGATGCCGACCGCTTTTTCCAGGCCAATTCGGCATTCAGGAATTGTTGGCTCGGCGCCGTCGAGAACGAGCGCCTTTCCCAAACGATTGCAAGGTTCGCCGACCATGTGCTCGTCGTCCGCTTAAGGACGCTGTCGCACCAGCCGACGCAGGCCGTTATCGTTGCCGGCATGCGCGCAATCTACGAGGCCTTCGTCAAGCGCGACGCCGTCGCCGCTTACGACCGCATGACCCACTTCATTCAGAACGCCGAGGAGCGTTTCATGAAGCTTAGCCCACCGTTTCAAAACTCCAACGGTGAAGGTGAGGGCATGTCGCGGCAGGGGAAAGCATGATCAGGAAGCAGCACCCGCTGAAAGGGCCGAACAGGTTCAAGCTCGGCGTCTTTTCAATGAACGCCGATGGCGGCCTGGCAATGACCACCGTCCCCGAGCGCTGGCGTGCCCGCTGGGAGGACAACCTCAATTCCGCCTGCATCGCCGACCGCGCCGGCCTCGAGTTTCTGCTGCCGATCGCCCGCTGGCGCGGCTTCGGCGGATTGACGCATGTGCGGGAATGGTCGTTCGAGACGTTCACCTGGGCGGCGGGTCTTGCTGTCGCCACGGAAAACATCGGCCTGTTCATGACGGTGCATGTGCCGCTGGTTCATCCGCTGCAGGCTGCAAAAGCGCTGGCGACGGTCGACCACATCTCCAACGGGCGGGCCGGCTTGAACATTGTCTGCGGCTGGAACCCCGACGAGTTCGCCATGTTCGGGCAGACGGTCGGCGAGCGGACCTACGATCAGGCCGAGGAATGGATCAACATCATCGTGCGCGCCTATCAATCGAGGGAGCCGTTCGACTTCGGCGGCGAGTTCTATGATCTGAAGGGGGTCGTCAGCCGGCCGCCAAGCCTGCAGGCGCCGCGACCGGTGACCATGAACGCCGCCTTCGGCGCGCCGGGGCGCAACTATGCAGCGCGCCACTGTGACTATTTGTTTTCGACTTTTTCCGAAATCGCCGACGGCCGTGCGCATGTGGTCGACATCACAAACCGAGCGGCTGAGGTCGGACGCGAAGTCGGCGTCTATACGGTCTGTCACGTCGTCTGCCGGGAGACCCAGCAGGAAGCCGAGGACTACTACCGGCACTATGCGCTGGAATGCGCGGACGAGGGTGCGGTCGACGAGCACATGCGCAAGAAGAAGGAATTCGCGAACTCGCACGATGCGAAGGCTTTCACCGAATATCGGCAAAGGTTCGCCGGTGGTGCCGGAACGTTCCCGCTCATCGGAACGCCGGAAAAGATCGTCGACGATCTCACTGAGATCATGGACCAGGGCTATTCCGGCGCCGCCCTCACATTCGTCAACTACACCTACGAATTGCCCTTCTTCTGCGACCGCGTGCTGCCGCTGATGCGCCAGGCCGGGCTTCGAGTAAATTGATGCCGGCGGCCGCCATTCCGACGCCATGGGTGGATGGGCACGACGCCATCAATCCGCGCGCCTTCAAACAGGCTATGCGGGCCGTGGCGGGCTCCGTCGCCATCCTCGCGTCGGAGCATGACGAGATCGGTTTTTGCGGCATCACGGCGACGGCCCTCTGCTCGTTCAGTGCCGAGCCGCCTTCCCTGCTGGCCTGTGTCAACCGCGGCAGCACCTTTGCCTCGGCCATTCGCGAAGGTTTGCCTTTTTCGGTCAATCTTCCCGCCGGCGACCAGGAGAACGTTGTGCGCGCCTTTGGCGGCATGACCAAAGCCAAGGGCGCCGCGCGGTTCTCGTCCGGATCATGGGTGCGCGGCGAAAGCGGCGCGCCTTTGCTTGTCGGCGCGCGGGCAATGTTCGAATGCCGAGTGGCCGAAATCATTGTGCGGGCGTCGCACATGATCGTCATCGGCATCGTTTCAGGCGTTGCGCTGGATCGCGCTGACCGATCGCCGGTCTTCTACGCGCATGGGCGGTTCCTGACAGTAGGAGATGATGCCAACTAACCGCCGTTCACGCGGCGGCGCAGCGATCGCAATTTCAGATCGGCCCGATCATGGGCCGGATCATGAGCGAACTATCAGAGGGAGTACGGCAATGCGCATTTGGAAATCCCTTGTTTTGGCTGCACTCATGTCGGGTGTAGCGGGTATCGCCACGGCCGAGGAGGTCGTCCTCAACGCCGTGCATTTTACGCCGGCGCAGAACGGCTACGCCCAGAGCTTCCTGAAGTTCGTTCAGAAGGTGAACGAAAAGGGCAAGGGCGTGGTCCAGATCAACGTGCGTGGCGGGCCGGAGGTCATTCCGCCGATCCAGCAGGGCGCGGCGCTCAGGAGCGGCCTGATCGACGTGATCGACACACCGGCAGGGCAGTTCCTGGAGCTCGTGCCCGAAGGCGAGGTTTTCTCCGCATCGTCGAAGACGCCGTGGGAGGTCCGCGACAATGGCGGCTGGGATTTCATCAACGGAATTTTCGAGAAGAAGGCCAATGCCCATCTGCTGGCGCATGTCGACGCGGGTTCGGGCTTCAACGTCTTCACCGTCGACGAACCTAAGCTCAACGATGAAGGCAGCATCGACTGGGGCGGCCTGAAAATCCGCTCGTCGCCGCTCTATCGCGATTTCCTCGAATCCCTGGGCGCGACGGTCATCGTGCAAGCGCCGGGAGACGTCTATACTTCGCTCGAGCGCGGCGTCGTCAATGCCAACGCCTATACCGTATTTGGCTATGCGTCCTTCGGCTGGGACAAATTCACCAAATACCGTGTCGACCCGCAGTTCTTCAAAACCGACGTGCTGATCTCGATCAACAAGGCCAAATGGGACACGCTGTCGCCCGAGGCGCAGAAGCTGCTTGCCGACACGGCCGTCGAATACGAGCGCGTGAGCTATGACGCCAATCTCGCCGAGTCCGAAAAGCAGGCACAGGCAATGATCGGCGGCGGGCAGAAGGTGATCAGCTTGACCGGCGCCGGCCGCGACAAATTCCTGGCGGCTGCCACGCAGGCGAGCTGGGCGAGAATGACCAAACGCGATCCCACCAACATCGATCAGTTGAAGAAATTCTTCCAGTAGCCCGAGCCGAGGGCGCTGGTGCGCCCTCCATCAAAGCTGGACCAAGGGGGCCAAGGTGGACATGAGGGTCGTCGGGAATGGACAGATTGTTTGCAGCGATTGGGAAGCTAAGCCTTGCGTTGGCCGCGGCGGCAAAAGTGGTGCTTGGCCTCATCATTGTCGCGGTGGTTGCTGATGTATGCGCCCGCAATCTCGGCCTGAGGCCGCTTGCCTGGGCAGTATCGGCGACGGAATACGGCCTGCTTTACGCGGCATTCCTGCCGATGCCATGGCTGGTCCACAGCAAGGGCCATGTCTTCGTCGAGTTCCTGCGCCAGGCGCTGCCGGTGCGGGCAAGGGCGGTGCTTGAAAAGCTGGTCTATCTCGCCTGCATCGGCGTCAGCCTCTACCTTGGCAGCGTCGCACTGTCGTCCCTGATAAGCGCCGTGTCGGGCGGCGAATACGAAACGCGCAGCTTCGACATGCCGAAATGGCTGGTCTTTCTGCCCATCATGCTCGCCTTCTACCTCTCGGCGCTGGAATGGCTCAGATACCTGCTCGGCCGTGACACGCTGTACACGCTCGATCCGCTGGAAATGGAAGGGCTCTGACCGGTGGCCTGGCTGTTTCCATTCGCCGTGCTCGTTGGCACCATCCTGGTGTTGATGGGGCTTGGGCTGCCGGTCGCCTTCGCGTTCTTCGTCACCAATGTGATCGGGCTGTACCTGTTCTTCGGCGGTTCGATCGGCGTGACGCAGATGGTCGCCAACTTCTCCGACGCTGTCTCGACCTATGCGCTTGCCCCGCTGCCGATGTTTCTCGTCATGGGCAGCCTGTTCTTCCGCTCCGGCCTCGGCGAGAAGGTCATCTACGCGCTCGACCTGTGCATCGGCAATCTGCGCGGACGCCTCGCCTATGTCGTGCTGGCCGCCGGCACGATCTTTTCCGCGCTGTCAGGTTCCAGCCTTGCCAATACCGGCATGATGGGCTCGCTGATGGTGCCCGAGATGCTGAAGCGAGGCTACAAGCCGCATATGGCCTACGGCCCGGTGCTTGGCGCCGGAAGCCTTGCCGTCATCATCCCGCCATCCTCGCTGGCCGTCTTGCTCGGCTCGCTGGCCCAGATCGACGTCGGCGCGCTGCTCATAGCGGGGGCTTTGCCCGGACTGCTTCTCGTTGTCATGTACGCGGCGCTGATCTTCGCACAGACGAAGATCGACCCGGACGCCGCTCCGCACTATCCGGTGCCCGCCGTCCCCGCGGCCGAGAAGGTGAGGGCGGTCGCCGTCAACATCATTCCGATGAGCGTCATCGTGTTCATGGTGGTCGGCACGATCATCCTTGGAATAGCGACCCCGACCGAGTCGGCCGGACTCGGCTGTGCCGCCGTCTTCGCCTTGTTGTTTGTCTACCGACGGTTCAGCTGGTCGGTTGTCTGGAAGTCGCTGGACGATGCGATGAAGGTCACCGGCATGACCTTCCTGATCATCTCGGCTTCGACGACGTTCTCGCAGATATTCGCCTTCTCCGGCGCCTCCAACGGCTTTATCCAGTTCATCGTCGGCTACGATCTTGGACCGTATCCCATGCTGCTCATGATGGTGCTCGTCATCCTGCTGCTCGGCATGTTCATGGATCAGGTCTCGATGATGCTGATCACGCTGCCGATCTTCCTGCCGATCGCCCAGCAATTCGGCTACGAGCCGGTATGGTTCGGGCTGATCCTGCTGCTCGCCTACGAGGTCGGCTTCACCACGCCGCCGTTTGGTCTGCTGCTGTTCATCATGATCGGCGTTGCGCCGAAAGGCACATCGCTCAAGACGGTTGCCATGGCTGCGGCGCCTTACATCGCGCTGACGCTTCTGCTGATCCTGCTGATTGTCCTCTTTCCGCAGATCGCTCTCTTTCTTCCGAATTTGATCTAGTCGAACTCGATCCAGCAGGTGTCCACATGCGCTTTGCCTATCTTGCTTTCTTCCATGATGACCGCGAGGCAAATTTGGCCATCGCCGGCGAAGATGTTGACGCCGTGCGGCGTGTGATTGCTTCAACGCCGGGCCTTGCGCTTGCAAACATCTATCTGCCCGAAGTGGCGACGGACATGTTCAACAACGATGGTCCACCGCCGGTCTTTGGCTTCCAGCTCTATTTCGACGAACTGGCGGACATGGAGGCGGCGCTGGCGCCGTCCGGCCATCTGCAGGCGCTTGCCGCACCTGGTATGCTGTCGAGCATCGCCGGTTCGAGGCCGACGCAACAGGCAATGTGCGTGCGTCCGTTTCCCGTCGACGACGCTGGCGTCAAGACGTCCGGGCTGCCCTGCAGCTATCTTGTCCACTATCCCGGGCCGGCCGAAGACATGAATGCCTGGCTCTACCACTATGTGACGCATCATCCGCAATTGATGCGGGGCTTCCCCGGCATTCGCCACATCGAGGTTCTGTCGCGACTGGATTGGTGCGGTTCGCTGCCCTGGCCGCGGATCGACCATATGCAGCGCAATCGCGTCATGTTCGACAGTCCCGCTGCATTGACGCACGCGCTGCAATCGCCGGCGCGGCTGGAGATGCGCGCCGACTACAAGACCTTCCCGCCGTTTTCAGGCGGCAGCCGGCATTTTCCGATGTCGACGGAAGCCGTGCATCCTTCGTCAAAGGCCACATAGGCGAACAGGTTTTTGCCGACGCCGAAAATTTCTGGAGATTTCATGTACGACTTTCGCAAGAAATGTGTCTCTCTCAATCGCCTCATCGGTACCTTCTGTGCCATCCCGCACCCTGTGGCGGTCGAAGTGGCCGCCGCCAGCGGGGTCGATTTCCTGTGCATCGACTGGGAGCATTCGCAGATCGGCCGCGAACGGCTCGAGGATCTGATCCGCGCCGCCGATGTCCACAAGGTTCCCGCGATGGTGCGCGTTCCCGGCCACACGCCGGAGTGGATGGCGGCCGCGCTCGACGCCGGCGCGTCGGGTGTCCTGGTACCCCGCGTCTCCACGGCCGAGCAAGCGCGCATGGCGGTCATGGCCTGCCGGTACCCGCCGGTCGGCGCCCGCGGTGTCGGCCCGGGCCGCGCCGCCGGTTATGGCTACAGGATTCCGGACTACCTCAAATCGGCCAACGAGGTCCTGACGGTCGCCATCCAGGTCGAGACGGCCGAAGGCCTCGCCAACATCGACGACATCGTCCAGGTCGACGGCGTCGACGTGGTCTTCATTGGCCCCGGCGACCTGTCGGTCTCGATCGACGCCATGGGGCCGGCCGGCCAGGACAAGCTCAATGCAGCGATTATGAGGATCGCGGCCGCGGCGCGCACGGCCCGCAAGGCCGTCGGCATCTTTCGCCCTTCGGCGGATGATGTCGGCAAATGGTCGCGGCACGGCATCAGCTTCTACATGCTGGCAAGCGACACGATGTTTCTCGGGGCCGGCCTTGCCGCCGGCGTCGTCTCGGCGCGCAGCGCCTCATAGCAAGAGTTTGCCATGAAGATCATCAAGACCGACGGTGTGCTGTCAGTCGAGGAGGAGCAGCTGCGCTACCTCGACGGCTTGAACGTCGAATTTGTCGAAAAGACGCTACTCACGGAAGATGCCCTGATCGAACACTGCCGCGATGCCGACGCATTGATGGTATTGCGGGAGCCGATCACGGCTCGCGTTTTGGCGGAACTGACGAGGCTCAAGGTCATCGGGCGGTTCGGCGTAGGGCTCGATTCGATCGACGTCGAGGCCGCCAGCCGTGCCGGTGTTCAGGTAACCTACGTGCCGGACGCCAATCTGGTTGAAGTCAGCACCCACGCCATGGCCCTGATCCTGGCCTTGACGCGCAGGCTGAAGCAGTTCGACAGCGCGGTGCGCGCCGGCCGCTGGGCTGCAATGACCGACGGCGCCGGCATCACACGGCCCGACAGGCAGATCCTCGGCCTGATCGGCTTCGGCCAGATCGGGCGGCTGACTGCCGAGCGGGCGCGGGTCTTCGGCTACCACATCATCGCCTACGACCCGCATATGCCGGCCGAGCGCATCGCGGCCGGTGATGCCGAACCGGTCGGCTTCGACGAGTTGCTTGCCAGGGCCGACATCGTCTCGCTGCACGTTCCAGCGACACCGGAGACCAGAAACATCATGTCGGCGCAAGCCCTGTCGCGGATGAAGGAAGGGGCGATACTCATCAACGTGGCCCGCGGCGGCCTGGTCGACGAGGTCGCATTGGCGGACGCGATCCGGCGCGGCCATCTGGCAGGCGCCGGCATCGACACGTTCGAGCGGGAGCCGCCTTCGCCCGACAATCCGCTGCTGGCGCTGGACACCGTCCTGGTCAGTCCACACGCGGCGCACTACTCGACCCAGTCTTACGCGGAGGTTCGCAACAAGGTGTTTGCCGATGTCGCATCAGTCCTGCGCGGCGGCAAGCCTGTATATCCGGTCAACCGGATATGACCAATTCCCGATGTCGGCACCATCTCTATCCGCCTGCTCCGCGGAACCCAAGTCCTGCAAGTCGGGGTTCGCAGGGCGATAAGGGGCAGCGCAACCTGTCGCGGTTGTCCGGTTTGCCACATTTTGTTCTTGCTTTGTGCCGGCAGCTATGCTACTAATTTAAGTATGGTGCTGATTCGGACCGAGGACCGCCGCAAGGCGGTTTTTTTGTCTTTAGGTTTCAGCGCCATCCGTCGAGACTCAACTCGGCTTGTCGCGACGCTCGACGATGTAGATGTGATCGGCGACCAGCACCACGTCGCCATGCTGGTTGATCACCTCACAGCGCTCGACGACCCGGCCTGAATCGGGTCGCTTCGGGTCGTCTTCCTTGGCCGAGATGGTGGTGCGGGTCCTGATCGTATCGCCGATGAACACCGGCTTGATGAAGCGCAGCCGGTCGTAGCCATAGGAGAAGGCAACCGGGTTGACGACGCTGGCCGTCAGCCCGACGCCGACCGAAAACACCAGCGTGCCGTGGGCGATGCGCTGCCCGAACGGCGTCGTCTTCATGAACTCGGCGTCCAGGTGGTGGGGAAAGAAATCACCGGTATGGCCGGCATGGACGACGAAGTCGGTCTCGGTGATCGTGCGCCCGCTGGTCATGCGCGACGAGCCGATCCGGTAGTCCTCGAAATAGACTGTCTGCTCCATGTCAGGGCCTCGCCGCTATCGGTGTTGCCGGCGCCGCGCTCGATCGGTAGGCGGCTTCGACCAGCGCCATGGTGTTCCAGCCGTCCTCGACGGAACTGACAAGCTCGGCATCCTCGCCCGACGCGTAGCGCTGGACATTGGCCATGCGGCCGGCAAAGGCGTCCGGAAACCATGCGCCGAGGAGTGGAACCGCAATCCAGTCCGTGCCGCCTTTGGGGTAGATTTCGAGAATGTCCGGCTCGCCGCGCGGATAGTCGAGGTTGACGCCCAGTTTGAGGTAAGCGGCGCCTTGGGTGCCGCAGATGCGGAATTCGCAGGCCTGGTGTTTTCGACCGAATTTGTGATCGTGGTTGATCGACAGTGCACAGCGCACCGTGTCGCCATAGTCGAGAATCGCGCTGGTGCGCGTTTGCGCAACCTTGTGGCCGGGATGGCCGAGCGTCTTGGCGTGAACCCCCTTGGGGTCGCCGAGCAATTGTCGGATCAGGTCGAGATAATGGATCGAATGCATGGCGATCTCGACGCGCGGCGCCTGCAACAGGAATTCCCAGAGCTGCCAGGGTGTCGCCAGCGCAAGCCATGCGTCGAAATCGACCACTTCGCCCAGCCAGCCCTTGGCGATCGCATCCCTGAGCGCCAGCATCATCGGCGCAAAACGGAGTTGGAAATTCACAGCGGCCTTGAGGTTTTTGGAGCGGCAGATTTCGAGGATCTCGGTGGCTTCGATGAGATTGCTGCCCATCGGCTTCTGGATCAGCGCTACCGCACCATCGGGCAACGCCCTGAGCACGCCGGCATGATGAGCCGGCGGCGTCGCCAGATCGAAGACGGCGTCCTTGATTGACGCAGCTTCCTCGACCGACCGGTAAGCGGCGACGCCCCATTTCTGCGCCAGTTTTTCTGCCTTGGCCAGGTCGGGGTCGAAAAGCCCGGCAACCGGGAAACCGGCTTTCCCATAGGCCGGGAAATGCGCATCGCCGACGATCGAGCCGGCGCCGAAAATCACGATCGGCCTGGGCTTTGACGGCTGTGCCCAGGCCTGGGAGAGCGAGGCAGGATCGAAAATGTCATCAGTCATAATGGAAGACTTCGTCCATCGACGCCCACCACTCGCCCTCCTTGCGGGTTGGCAGCGGCTCCTGGCATGGCATGCAGAGCGCCCACCATTCCTGCGTCGTGGGATCGGCGGCCATCTTCGCCATGTCGGCGGCATAGTCGGTGCCGTGGTACTCGAAGGTGCTGAACAAAAGGTGCTCCGGCTCCCTCAGATAAATCGAATAATTCTTGATGTTGCAGGCGGAAATCATCTTGAGGACGTCCGGCCACACAGCAGCGTGAAGCCGCACATACTCGGCGACTTTCTCCGGCTTGAGGCCGAGCACCATTCCCATTCGCTGCATGTCCGCCTCCTATTTTTCTATCGCCATGGTGAATTCCGCGATGCTCTTCGCCTTGATCGCATCCCAGTCCCAGTCGATGCCGATGCCGGGTTCGTCCGGCGCCAATGCGTGCCCGTTCTCGATACGCATTTTCTTGCCGGTCAGCTCGTCGAGCTGGGGAATATACTCGACATATCTGCCGTTCTGAACGGCGCATGTCAGGCTGACATGCAGTTCCATCAGGAAATGCGGGCAGACCGGTATGTCGAACGCCTCGGCTGCATGCGCCACCTTCAGCCACGGCGTGATGCCGCCAATGCGACCGACATCGACCTGCACGATCGAACACGCGCCCTTTTGCATATATTCGCGGAAATGCCGGATCGAGTAGAGCGACTCGCCGACGGCGATCGGCGTAGACGTCGCATTCGACAGGCGGATATGGCCGTCTATGTCGTCGGCCGGCAACGGTTCCTCGATCCAGGCGAGATCGAGTTCACGCAAGCGCTCGGCCCGGCGGATCGCCTCGTCGACCGAAAAGCCCTGGTTGCAGTCGGTCATGATTTCATAGGAGTCTCCAACCGCCCGGCGCACCGCCGTCAGCCGGACAAGATCCTCGGAGCCGTGCGGCTTGCCGATCTTGACCTTCGAGCCGCGAAAGCCCTTGCCCTTGGCGGCCAGCGCATCCTCGACCAGCGCCTCGGTTTCGATATGCAGCCAGCCGCCTTCGGTCGTGTAGAGCGGGCAGCGGTCCTTGGCGCCGCCGGCCAGCTTCCACAGCGGCAGCTTCTGTTTCTTGGCCCGCAGGTCCCAAAGCGCAGTGTCGATGGCCGCGAGCGCGATTGCCGTGATCGCGCCGATCGTCGTGGCATGGGTGGCGAACTCCAGCTCGTGCCAGATCGCCTCGATCATGTCGGCGTCGCGGCCGATCAGCCGCGGCGCAAGGTGGTCGGCCAGCAGCCGCATCACCGAGGAGCCGCCGGTGCCGATCGTATAGCTGTAGCCGGTGCCGACCGCGCCGTCGGCGTCGGTGATGGTGACGATCGGTGTTTCCTGGCTGACAAAACTCTGGATGGCATCGGTGCGCTTGACCTTCGGCACCAGGTCGACCATCCGCAGTTCGATTTTCTCGATCTTTGCCATGATTTTAACCTCGCAATGTCCTGCCTGTTTCGGCGGAAAACAGATGGGCCTGCGACAGGTCCAGGCTCATCTTGACCCGGTCGCCGGCTTTCAGCGGCTTTGGATTGAGCATCCGCGATACCCAGTCGCTGCCGTTGAATTCGGCGAACACCAGCGTCTCGTTGCCGAGCGGCTCGGTGACGGTCACCGGCAACTCCACCTGGTGGACGTCGACGTCTTCGCCGGAGCTGATGCCATGCCCGGTCGGATAGATGTCGTCGGGCCTGAGGCCGAACACGACTTTGTCGCCGGCCTCGATATTGGCCTTGAACTGGCTGGGCAAAGGCAGCCTCTCGCCGCTGGCGAACAGCAACTGTCCGTCGTCGACAACCGCCTCATGCAGATTCATCGGCGGCGAGCCGATGAAGCCCGCGACGAAGCGTGTCTGCGGCCGGCGGAAGACCTCGTCGGGTGTGCCGACCTGCTCGATGAAACCGTCACGCATGATGACGATACGGTCCGCCAATGTCATCGCTTCGACCTGGTCATGGGTGACGTAGATCACTGTCGATTTGACCTTGGCGTGCAGCTTCTTGATCTCGGTGCGCATCTGCGTCCGAAGCTTGGCGTCGAGATTGGAAAGCGGCTCGTCGAACAGGAAGACGTCGGGATCGCGCACGATGGCGCGGCCCATGGCGACGCGCTGGCGCTGTCCGCCGGACAGCTGCGACGGCCGGCGGTCGAGCAATTGGTCGAGGCCGAGAATGCCGGACGCTTCGGCGACGCGACGGTCCATTTCTTCTTTCGCGGCGCCGGCTATCTTGAGCGAGAAGCCGAGGTTTTCGCGCACGGTCATATGCGGGTAGAGCGCGTAAGACTGGAACACCATCGAGATGTTGCGCGAGCGCGGCGGCAGATCGTTGACCATGCGGCCGCCGATCTCGATGACGCCGTCGCTGATCGCCTCGAGGCCGGCGATCATGCGCAGGGTTGTCGACTTGCCGCAGCCGGACGGCCCGACCAGCGCGATGAATTCGCGGTCGGCGACCTCGAGATCGATGCCGTGCACCACCGCCACCGGGCCGTAGCTTTTGGTGAGGTTCTTGAGCGATACAGTTGCCATGTCAGCCTTTCACCGCGCCGGAAGTGAGGCCGCCGACGAGATGTTTCTGGACGATGAAGGTAAGCGTGAGCGCCGGTATGACCATGACCACGGCGAGCGCGCACATGCCGCGCCAGTCGATGGTGAATTCGGCCGTATAGTCGAGCAGGCCGACCGGCAGGGTCTTGGAATTTATCGAGCGCGTCAGCTGCGAGGCGAGCGCGAACTCGTTCCAGGAGGTGAGGAAGGCAAAGATGCCGGCCGAGGCGATGCCGGGCCCGGCCAACGGAAACTCGACCTGCCAGAAGGCCTGCCAGCGCGTGCAGCCGTCGATCTGCGCGGCTTCGGCGAGGTCTTTCGGCACCTGGCGGAAAAAGCCGTCGATCAACCAGACGGTGAACGGCACGTTGAGCGCGACATAGACCAGGATCAGCCCGAAATGCGTGTCGATGATGCCGAGCCGCGCAAAGACGAAGAACAGCGGCAGCGACAGCGCGATGCCGGGCACCGTGCGCGTCAGCATCAGGCCGAGGAACATCGCCGACTTGGCGCGAAAGCGGTAGCGCGCAAAGGCGTAGCCGCCGGCCATGCCGATGACGATGGCGATCACCGTCGAGGTCACCGAGATGATCAGCGAATTGCGGAAGTAGTCGAGCACCGGAATGCCGCCCTGGCCGACGCCGCTGAACATGGCGATGTAGGCGTCGAGCGAGAGTTGCTGCGGGATCCACACCGGCGGCTTGGCCATGATTTCGACGGTCGGCCGCAGCGACGACAGCACGATCCAGATGCCGGGCAGGCAGATGACCAGCATGGCCAGGAACAGTCCGATGCCGTGAACGATTCCGAGCGCTTTGTTGCCGACGCGATGCAGGCTGTTCTGGTCCATCCTCACCACTCCGCCGCGATCTGCGTGCGCGCTGCGGCGAGCTTGCGGTAGAAATAGACGGTGAACAGGATCGACAGCAGGATCGAGAAATAGGCCATGGCATTGGCCATTCCCATCCTGGCATCGCTGTAGGCGATGCGGGCGACCAGCGTCCAGACCAGTTCGGTGCGGCCGGCGGGGCCGCCGTCGGTCATGATCTTTACGATGTCATAGGCGCGCGCGACGTCGAGTGAGCGGATGGTCATGGCGATAAAGGCAAACGGCATGATGAACGGCCAGGTGACATAGCGGAATGTCTGCCACGGCGTGCAGCCGTCGACGCGGGCCGCCTCGACCGGTTCGCGCGGCATCGCCAGCAGCCCGGCCAGGATCAGGATCGCGAACACCGAGGTCGACGACCAGATCTCGGCGATCAGGATGGCGATGAAGGCGAGATTGCCGTCGATCAGCCACGGGATGGCGCGATCGGTCAGGCCGAGCCCCTGCAGGGCGTTGTTCACCAGGCCGATATTGTCATTGAACATGAATTTGAACTGGAAGCCGACGAGGATCGGCGAAAACATCATCGGAAACATCATGATGGTGCGCAGGATCCGCTGGCCGCGCGATGCCTTCTCCACCAGCAGGGCCAGCCCGAGCCCGATCAGCATTTCCAGGTTGAGCGCGACGGTCAGCAGCACCACGGTGCGGGCAAAGGCGACCCAGAAGGCGCGGCTGGTCAGGATGGTGACGTAGTTGCGCGCGCCGATGAAGACCCAGAACGTCTCCGGCCTGGTCAGCCGGAACGGCGTGAAGCTGGAATAGAGCGAAAGCAGCAACGGCACCACCACCACCGCCGCCAGAACGATCACCGCCGGCAGCAGGAGCAGCAATGGCGGCGAAGGTCTCCAGCCTTTCATGGCGATCCGGTTCTGGTTGGTGCCCGGACACCGAAGGCCGCCATCGGCGGCCTGGGATCAAGACAAAGCGTGTTGCGCATGGTTCGTAAAAAGTTCGGGGACGCCGCTCTTCGATGAGCGCGGCGCCCCCTTGGGAGAATGGTCAAAGCTTGCCGGCGTCCTCGAGGATTTGCGTGGCCTTGGCGGCAGCGTCGTCCAGAGCCTGCTTGGAGGTCTTGTCGCCAAGGATGGCGGCCTGCAATTCGGGATAGACGGCGTTGGAGATTTCGATCCATTCAGGTGTCTGCGGCACGGCAAAAGCGTGCTTTGCCTCTTCCTGGAAAGCCGCCAGCACTTCCTTCTTGTAAGGATCATTGGCCGCCTGCTGGATGTCCCAGTCCCACACCGCCGTGCGGGTCGGCAGTGGGCCGCTTGCCGCCTCGAGCTTCTGGCTGTCCTCATTGGTCAGGAACCAGACCAGCGACGCCGCGGCTTCCTTGCTGGCGCAGTTTTCGGTGACCGAAAATCCGTGGTGCCCCGACCAGCCGGTGCGAATGCCGGCCGATCCCTTCGGCGCCACCTTCACGCCGACATTGCCGGCGACCTTCGACGACTTCGGATCGTTGAAGAAGCCTGCCCAGCCCGGCCAGTCGAGGTTGATGGCGACGGTGCCCGAGGCAAAGCCCTGGCCGAGATCGTCCCACAGATAGTTGGTGGTGCCGGCCGGCACCGCCTTGGCCTTGTAGAGATTGACGAACCAGTCGAGCGCGTGCACGCCGGCTTCCGAGTTGAAGGCCGGCTTGCCATCCTTGTCGAGGTATTCGCCGCCGTCGGCGATGAGCATCTCGTAAAAGCGGCCGTTGATCGCCTCTTCCTTGCCGGCGAACTGGGTGCCGTAGAAATCGGGCGGGCTGGCGAAGAATTCCGCCTGCTGGGCGACCTCGTCCCAGGTGTCGGGCGGTGTCAGATCCTTGCCGTATTTGGCCTTGTAGGCGGCCTTCTTGGCTTCGTCCTGGTAGAGGCTCTTCTGGTAATAGAGCGCCGAGACGTCGAACTGCGCGCGCGGCAGCATGACCAGCTTGCCCTCGAGCGTGGAGGCCTTGATCGTCGACGGCACGAAGGCGTCGATCTCCTCCTTCGGCAGCAGCTTGTTGAGATCGGTGTAGATATCAGGATATTGCGGCGCGAAGGACGAGTGGTTCGACCCGACGCACCAGTTGATGCTGCCGGAGGCGATGTCCGACTTGACCTCCTTGTCGAGCTCGAAGTGGTTTTTCTTCGAGATCACGTTGACCTTGGCGCCGGTCAGTTTTTCCCATTCGCCGATGCGCGCGTACAGCCCTTCATATTGCTGGCCGCCGATCAGCTTGGCGTCGATGGTGACGCCGTCGAATTTACCGGGCAGGTCGGCAGCAAGGGCAGCACTCGCACCAAGTGCGAGCAGCGTTACGCCGGCCGACAGGCCGCAAAACAGTTTCGTCATTGGTATCCTCCTAAGAGTCTGCGTCGATCGCGTAGTGAGGTCGATCGGCAGGTTCATTCATATACAAACAAAATATTTATAAGATCGTCAAGCCGAAAGTTCTTCCGGAAGCCACCGTTATGCGTATATGAAATATAAAATTCACTGGAGAAGCCCAATGGCAGAGGACGAGGAAGACGAGCGCTATCGAGCCCCGGCGTTGGACAAGGGGCTCGACATTCTCGAGCTGCTGGCCGGCGTCGACGGCGGCCTGACGCAGGCGGAAATCGCCAAGAAACTCGACCGCAGCCCGAACGAGTTCTATCGCATGCTGGATCGGCTGGTGCGGCGCGGCTATGTCACGCGGCCGGATGGCGACCGTTACTCGCTGACGCTCAAGCTGTTTGGCCTGGCGCAGCTGCACGCGCCGGTGCGCCGGCTGGCTTCCTACGCGACGCCGCTGATGCGCGAACTGGCCGAAACCACACAGCAGGCAAATCAGCTGGTCGTCTTCGACCGCGGTTCCGCGGTGGTGATCGCACAGCAGGAGGCGCCGGATTACTGGGGCATCTCCATCCGCGTCGGCTCGCATATCAGCCTGTTCGACACCGGGTCCGGCCATGTATTGCTGGCGTTCCGCCCGCCGGAAGAGCGGCAGATGATGATCTCAGAACATCTGCGCAGTACCGACAAGCCGCCGCAGTCGCCGGAATTCTTCGCCCGCCTCGACCAGATCAGGGAACGCGGCTACGAGATGATGGCGTCGATGCAGACGGCCGGCGTGTTCAATCTGTCGACGCCCGTTCTCGGCTCGGATGGCAAGGCCATCGCCGCACTGTCGATCCCCTACATAACCCTGGTCAACGCACCCAAGGCGCCCGACATCACCAGGACGATAGAGCTGCTGCTGGCAGCGACCGAAAAGCTGTCGCAACTGGCGGGATCGACCGTCAAGCAATCGCGATGAATTCTTATTTGAATGAAGAATTTCTCCGTGAGATGATCTCGAAGTCGCCAAGGAGGAGCGCCGCCATGATCTTCGACACCCATCTGCACCTGATCGACCAGTCCGCGCTGCGCTATCCCTGGCTGGCCGGCGTGCCGGCACTCAACCGCGATTTCTCCTACGACGACTATGCAGTCCAGGCCCGCCGCGCCGGCATCGAGGGCGCATTGCATATGGAGGTCGATGTCGATCCTGCCGACATCGAGGCTGAAACCAGCCGTGTCAAAGCGCTGTCGCGGGAAAAGGCCAGCTTGCTGCGGGGGGCAATTGCCTCCTGCCGTCCGGAAGAGCCCGGCTTTGCCGCCTATCTCGAGCGCCAGCGCGCCGATCCTTTCGTCAAAGGCTTTCGCCGCGTGCTGCACGTCATGCCGGACGAGCTTTCGGAGGGCGCGCTGTTTCGCGAAAACTTCAAGCGGCTTGCCGGCAGCGGCCTGACCTTCGACCTTGTCGTTCTGCCGCACCAGATCCCCAAGGCGATTGCACTCGCCGACCTCGCGCCGGATGTGCAGTTCGTGCTCGACCATTGTGGCGTGCCCGACATCAAGGGTGGTGCCGAGCACCCCTGGCGCGAGCACATGGCGGAGATCGCGCGGCGCCCGAACGTCGTCGGCAAAATTTCCGGTGTGGTCGCCTATGCGGATGCCGGATCCTGGACTGTCGAAACGCTGCGTTCCTATGTCGAGCACACCATCGAATGCTTCGGCTGGGATCGCGTCGTCTGGGGCAGCGACTGGCCGGTCTGCACGCTCGGCGGCGGGCTTGCGACCTGGATTGCGGCAACGCATGCGCTGCTTGCCGGCACCAGCACCGATGAACGGCAGCAACTGCTGTCCGGCAACGCCAAGCGGCTGTGGAGTTTGTAGAGCATTTTTGCAGCCAAGTGGAATCGGGCGTCGCACAAATGCGGCTAAAACGAATAGGTGGCCTCAGATCGTCGCCGACACGTGCCGCTCGCGACCGTAGAGCGAAACCAGGAGCACGATGACCAGGCCAAGTGCCGCCTGCACCGTCGAGGGCCGGAAGCCGAGGCCGATCAGCAGCGTGTTGATCTCCGTCAGCACCAGCACGCCGGCAATGGTGCCGAAATAGCTGCCACGGCCGCCGACAAGGGCGGCGCCGCCGACCACCACGGCCGCGATCGTCTGGAACAGATAGGGCTGGCCGACATCGCCATAGGCAGAGCCGGTGAAGCCGAGCAGTAGCACGCCGGCTGCGGAGGCGAAGAAGGCACTTGCCGCATAGGTCACGGTCCACATGCGGACCGGATCGATCAGCGCCAGCGGGGCAGCACCTGGATTGCTGCCGAGGGCGTAGAGACGGCGGCCGTATGGCGTGCGCGCCAGCACCAGCGCCACCAGCAAGGTCAGCACCAGTACGCATGGCACCAGCCCCGGCACCGGCAGCGGTCCGACCGAACCGCCGATCGAAACGAAGGCGGAAACCGCTTGCGGCGCCGATCCGGATGGAAAACCACCGGTCCACAACAGGACGGCGCCTTGCACAATCATGCCGATGCCGAGCGTGACGATCAGCGGGTGGATGTCGAGCCCGCGCGAGATCAGGCCGTTCAGCGCCCCGATCAGTAAGGCGAGCGCGCTGACGACCGCGCAGACAAGAGCAAAATTCCAGCCGACGCCGTAGAGCTGTGCGGCAACGACATTGGCAAAGCCGATGATGAAGGGGATCGACAGATCGATACCGCCCAGGATTACGACGAGGGTCTGGCCGATCGATGCCACCGCCAGCAGCGAGGCGATCACCAGCAGCGCCCGGATGGCGAACGGCTGGGAGTAGCCCGGGATGAGCAAGGTGCCAAGGAGATGCAAGGCGACAGCGACGGCAAAGGCACCGGCGACGCGGGCATTGGTGGACTGGAACCAGTTCCGGCTCATGCTTCTCAGCCTTTCCGTCCCGAGAGCCGCTCCTGCAGCGCCGTCATGATGACGGCCACAACCAGGATCGCGCCATAGGCGATCTGCAGCACATAGGTGGAGACGTTGAAGGCGGTCAGCACGCTCTGCAGCAGGAAGATGTCGACAGCGCCGATGGCGGCGCCGGCGAGCCCGCCGCGCCCGCCGGCAAGGCTGACGCCGCCGAGCGCCACCGCGGCAATCGCGATCAGCGTGTAGGTTGGCCCGATATTAGGGTCGGCCGAACCGATCAGGGCGGTCAGCATGAGGCCGGCACAGGCGGCAAGTATGCCGGTCATGACATAGGCTATGAAACGTACTTTCGTCACCGGAATGCCGGCCGTGTAGGCGGCGCGGTCGTCGCTGCCCACCGCCATCAGCTGGTCATAATAAGGCGTCTGCCGCACCAGCCACCAGAACAGGAAGATCAGCGCCAGCGGCAGCGCCGACCAGGGTCCGGCCATTGCCTTCAGCCAGCCCGGCGCCGGGCCGATCGGCGCCGGCAGGATGGTCAGCGTCATGCCGGTGAGGATCAGATAGGTGCCGAGCGTTGCGACGATCGGCTGGATGCGGACGATGGTCGCCAGAAAGCCGTTGGCAGCGCCGACGATCGCGCCGATCAGAAGCGCCGCCGGCACGATGACCAGCGGCGAAGATATGCCAAGCCTGAGGAACAGCACCTGGATCACCATCGCATTGACGAAGCCCATCAATGGCCCGACGGAAATGTCGATGCCACCGCGCCCGGCCAGGATCACTGGAGCCGAGGCGAGCGCTGCGCCGATCAGCGGCGCGGCGAGCCCGATCAGCGCGCCCCAGGCGGCAGGATGGAAGCGCGCCGGATTGAGCAGCAGATTGACCGCGATCAGGATCACTAACAGCACTGCCGCAAAGCCGGCGCCGCGCCATCGCGCCGCCATGCGCCGCAACCCGCTCATGCCGCGCGCCCGAACATGGCGGCGATCACCGTATCGCTTTTCATCTCGTCTCCGGTGATTTCAGCCGCCACCTGCTGTTCGCGGAACACCAGCACGCGATGGCAAAGCAGCAGGATCTCCTCGATCTCGCTCGATAGGATGACCAGCGCCATGCCGTCCGCCGCAAGCCTGCGGAACACGTCATAAAGGACGTGGCGCGTTGCCACGTCGACGCCGCGGGTAGGGTCGTTGAGGAGCAGGATCGCCGGTTCCAGCGCCAATGCGCGGGCCAGCAGCACCTTCTGCTGATTGCCGCCGGAAAGCGTGGTGATCGGGGCGTCCGGCCGTGGCGCGATGATCGACAGTCTGTCCCGGTAGCTCTCATAGCGCTGCCGCCGCGCGGCGAAGCTGAGCAGGCCGAAACGCATATCGCGCGACAGCGTCGAGACGGCAAAATTGTCGAGCACCGATTGGGTCGGAAAAATGCCGGTGGTGCGCCGGTCGCGCGGCAAATAGGCGATGCCGCCGGCGACCGCCTTGCGGAAATTGGTGATCGCGCGCGCTCCGGTTGGCGCCTCGACGGTCACCTCGCCGCCGGCCGGGCGTTCCAGGCCGGCCAGCACTTTCAGGAACCGCTCCTGTCCGTGGCCGTCGAGGCCGGCAAGGCCGACGATCTCGCCCGGCGCAATGGTTTGCGTCATGGGGCTTGCGCCCGGCGCGATCACCAGGCCACGCACCGAAAGGCTGGCGCGATCAGCCATGCGCCAGCTCCGCCGCCGTGCGTGGCGCCATCGCTCTGAGAAGTTCGGATGCGGTGGACGTGCCGCGTTCCTCAGTCGTCACCACGCTGCCGCCGCGCAGCACGGAAATCCGGTCCGAAAGCGACATCACCTCGTCCATGCGATGGGTGATGAACAGGATCAGGCAGCCTTCGGAGGCAAGCTTGCGCATCATGGCGAAAACCGCCTCGCGATCGGCAAAGTCGAGCGCAGCCGTAACCTCGTCAAGGATGAGAATGCGCGGGCTGCGCACTACGGCGCGGGCGAGCACTACCAATTGCTGAACCGCAAGCGGCAATTGCCCGGCCAACTGGTCGAGCGGGATCTCGGTCACCGCAAAGCGGTTCAGCACCGTTTGTGCGCGCTGCCGCCGCTCGGCGCGCGGCACGGTGCGCGTCAGCAGGCCGTCGAGGCCGAGCAGGATATTGTCCGTCACCGAACGGTCAGGCGCGATCAGCACTTCCTGGAACACGGTGGCCAATCCGGCGGTCTGGAACGCTGCCGGCGAGAGGCCGGTAAAGGGCGCTCCGTCGAGCAGGATCGCGCCGCTGTCCGGCTGGACGATTCCCGACAGCAGCTTGACCAGGGTGCTCTTGCCCGAACCATTCTCGCCCAGGATGGTGTGGATCGTGCCGGCGCGGAATGCGATTGAGGCATTGGCCAGCGCAATCGTTTCGCCGTAGCGTTTCGAGATGGCCTGGACTTCCAGCATGAGCAATCCTGATGGAGAAAGCCGGCACCGCTGGTGCGGAGCCGGCGCTCATAAATGCTACTTGGCGCAGGCGTCCGGCACCTTCGAATAGTCCCAGCCCTTGGTCGGTGCCGGATTGGCGAAGTAGGCGTCGAGCCATTCCTCCGGCATCGGATCCTTCGGCGGGACCGGGAAGATCGAGACGGCGTCCGGCGTCATGCAGTCCTTGTACCAGGCGCCGAGGTCGGCATTGTGCACCGGCGGAATCGGGATCAGCAGCGTGTTGAGCTTGGGCTTCTGCCCATCCAGCATGCGCGCCCCGACACGAAACAGCGTCTCGGCCGTCCAGTGCGGCAGAACCGCATGGCCTTCGAAGCGGTATTTGTCGGGATTGGCCTTCCAGTAGCCGAGCGCATCGCCGGTGATCGAGCCGGTGATCAGCGGGGCAGGGCGGCCGGCCTCGGCAAAGGCCTCGTCAACGACGCGGCTTTCGCTGCCCGTCGTCCACACCGCATCGATCGGCGCCGGATTGGTGGCGATCGCCTGCAGCACCGCCGTCTTGGTGACGTTGGCCGTCCAGTTGCCGTTGACGCTGCGCGAGACCTTGAGCTTTGAAATTTCGGCCAGCGCCTTGTCGCCGCCCTGGCGCTCCTGCACGACGATCGGATGACCGGCGATGCCTTCGACCAGAAGCACGCTGCCACCGTCCGGCATTGCTTTGCCGATCGCCGTCATCATGTCGTAGCCCCAGCGCGCATAGTTGGAATCGACATTGATCGCATTCGGGCTGGTCACCGACCCCGCTGCCGTGATGAAGGGGATGCCGGCTTTGGCTGCGGCATCGATGGCATCGTCCAGCGCCGTCGCCGAGCCGGGGATCGAGCTGATGATCGAGCATTTCTTGTCGATGAAGGCGCGGATCTGGTTGATCTGCTGACTGGCGTCGTTGTTGGAATCCGACACCTCGAAGCTCGCCACGGTGCCGTCGGCGATCAGGCCGTCGACCAGCCGCTTCAACTCCTTGGTCACGGTGACGCGCCACGGATTGCCCTGGTAGGACTCGGAGTGGCACCATTTCCATGGCTTTGGCGGCGGCGTGAAATTATCCCAGGCCGACGGCAGCACCTTTTGCGGCGCGCCGTCATATTGCGCCTTCAGTTCGGTCGGCAATCCAGCAATCACGCCCGAAACGTCTTGGGCGCAGGCTATGGTCGTGACCGATGCAAGTGCGGTTGCGGCCATAAGGCCGCGGATCAGGCTGTTCATGTTCTCCTCCGTTCGGTTGTTTCAGGCTCCTCCGCCGGCAACGCCGGACACCTGCGTCGAAAGGCTCTCCCGAAACAGGCGATTGAGATCGGCAACGACGCGAGCGGCATTGTGCCTTTCGCTCAGGCCGACATTGATGCGATCGGACGCCGCCTGCTGGAACGCCATGTAGCCGTCGTGCCGCGGCCTCACCCAGGCACCTTCGAGCGTAGCCCGCGTGTCCTCGTAGAAATTGCCGGCGGCGGCGTTGACGGCGGTATCCGCCCAGGCTGCCGCATGGCCGGGCTGGCCGCCGGCCGAGGCGTAAGGGCCGCGCTGCACCCCACCGCTGGCGATCCAGTAGGCGAAGTCGATTGCTTCCTGTCCGGCCTTCGAGAAGGCCGACACGGCGATGCCGGTCCCGCCGAGCGCCGAGCCTTTGGGGCCGGCATTGCCAGCGGCCGGGATATCCGCGAAAGCCAGGCGGTTGGGTCGAAACCCGGCGATGGCATAGGAGACATAGCCATAGATCAGCGGCGCGCAGGCGATCCGCGAGCCGGATCCGGCCATTTGCTCCAGAACCGCGATCGGATCCATGCCAAGACAGGCCGGGTCGACGAGAGCTGCGATCTCGCGCATCATCTCGAAGACCTGCTTGCCCGCTGCCGGATCCACATGGTCGCCAGGGCCTTCACCGGCGGGCCGTCCGAGATTGCCGGCAAGCGTGTAGAACACCATCAGCGCATGCGGCGGCCTGAGCGGCAACAGCACGTGGCCTTGCCGGGCCAGATCGAGAGCATCGGCCCAGCTCGCCGGCGCTGCCGAAAGCATGTCGGGCCGCCATGCCTGCACCTGGCTGGCCGCGTCGATCGGAAACGCCCACTGCCGGCCTTGCCAGTTGTAGCTCGGAAAGGACCGGCCGACACTGCCCGCCGCAAGTGCTGCACGTTCGGCTTCCCGGCCGGCGACATCGAGCGGCGCCAGGCAATTCTCGGCGGTGATCTGGCCGACATGCGGATGGTCGACGACGATCAGGTCGTAGGCACGGGCCAGTTCCTCGACCGGGAAGGATTCGAAATCCTGCAGCGAGCGCTTGTCCCATTCAACGGCGATGCCAGTTTGTTGCTTCCACAGTCTCGAACAGGCGACCATCGGGTCATAGCCGCGCGGATGGCTCCAGGTCATGCCTTTGAGCGTGACGTCGCTCACAGCCCGAACTCCGCGCGGATTTTTGCGCTGTGCTCGCCGATGCGTGGCGCGGCCCGCTCGACCTTCGCGCGGATGCCGTCTACCCTGAGCGGCGAGCGCGTGGTGAGGATCGAAACGTCATCCTCGCGCGTCACCGTCTGCAGCATGTCGAGGACCTGGAAGCCTTCGCTGGCCATCATTTCCGGCCAGCTCAAAACCTTGGCGCACCAGATGTCGGCAGGCTCGAGAATGGCAAGCCATTCGTCGACCGTCTTCGTTGCGATCTTTTGCGCGATGATCGCCTTGATCTCGTCGCGGGCGGTGAACCAGGTCGACGGCTGGTCGCGATAGGGCGCAAGTTCCTCGAGCCCGAGGAGATCGGCGAGTTTCGAGATCGGCGTCATGGCGATCGCCAGATAGCCGTCCTTGGCCGGATAGACGCCGTAGGGCGCCGAGAGATAGGCGTGCGCGCTGCGGAAGCTCGACCGCCGCGGCAGCCGGCGCCCGTCATTGAGATGCGTGGTCAGCACCTCGAACTGGAAGTCGACCAGCGCTTCGAGCAGGCTGGTCTCGACATGGCTGCCGTTGCCGGTCACGCCGCGCCGCACCAGTGCGGCGAGGATGCCTTGCGCGGCGGCGGAACCCGCCAGCATGTCGGCGATCGCCAGGCCGAAGGGCACCGGCCCTTGGTCCTCGTCGCCGTTCAGCCACATCACGCCGGAGCGGGCCTGCGCCAGCAGATCCTGCCCGGGCCGCTTGACCCACGGGCCTTCCTCGCCATAGCCGCTGATCGAGGCATAGACCAGGCGCGGATTGATCTTGCGCACCGCCTCGTAATCGAAGCCCAGGCGTTCGATGACGCCGGGCCTGAAATTCTGGATCAGCACGTCGGCCTTGGCCAGCAGGCCGCGCAGCGCCGCAAGGTCGGCCTCGTCCTTCAAGTCGATGGCAAGGCTTTCCTTGGCGCGGTTGATCGCATGGAAAATGGTGGAATCGCCGCCGATCTCGGTGTCGCTGAGATAGAGCCGGCGCGACAGGTCGCCGCCGTCCGGCCGTTCGATCTTGATGACGCGAGCGCCGAGGTCGAGCAGTCTGAGCGAGCAGTAGGGCCCGGACAAGAATTGGCTCATATCGACAACGATGAGCCCGGTCAGCGGCAGTTCGGCAATGGCAGCCATTGCCTATTTCTCCGTCTTGCCGGCGAAATCGGCCGGATTGCGGTACTTCACCGTCTGCAGGTGCTCGCAATAAAGCACGAGCTCGCCTTCACCCTTGAAGACTTCATAGCTGGCGCGGATCAGCCCCATTTCCTTGTATTTTGGCTTCTTGTCGAGGTTGGAGCGGATCGAATAGATCGTGTCGCCTATGAACACCGGCTTGATGAAGCGCAATTTGTCGTAGCCATACGAAAAGGCGTTAATGCAATTGGTGGCGACGAGACCGAGCCCGGCAGAGAACACGAAGGCCCCTGCCACCAGCCGCTTGCCGAAAATGCCTTGCGTTTCGGCGAACATCTGGTCCTGCACGTATGGATGGATGTCGAGCACCAGCGTGTTGAAGAGATGGCTGTCGCCCTCGGCAATGGTCCGGCGCAGCGAGCGGATCTTCTGGCCGACCGGCCAGTCTTCGTAGAACCAGTTCTCCGCGTTCCAGACGGGAAGGTCGGCGTGATCCCTAGGCATGTTGGCGGGGTGTGTCGATGCCACGCCCACGGTTGGCGCGAAACCGCTCATGACGACTTCCTCTGGGAGCGGGAATCGTCCATCAGGGCGCGCCGCAGACCAGCGAAATGCATGATCGATCCTCCCGTCAATCTTCTTTTGTGAATAGTATTTTCACATATGGGGTTGTGTTGCAAGCGTGAACAGGCGAAATTTTGCCGCTCCGTCGGAGCCAATGCCGGCGGAACAAGGGAGGAAGTGATGCAGAATGCCTGTCTGGTTTTCGTCGGCAGCCTCAATCGCGACGCCCCGTATTTTCAGGGCGCGCGCGGCATCGGGCTGGGTGTCTACAGTTTCGACGAAGGGACGCTGCAGACGAAGAAACTGGCCGAGACGGGAGACATCGACAATCCCACCTTCCTGTCGGTGACGCCGGCCGGCTCCCACGTCTATGCCAACTCAGAAGTGTTCACCTGGCGCGAAGGGGTGGTCTCGGCCTACCGTTTCGACAGGCAGACCGCCACGCTGTCCTACATCAACAAGCAGCCGACGCTGGGCAGCATCACGGCGCACAACACCATCACGCGCGACCGGACCAAGCTGCTGGTCGCCAATTACGGCATGGGCGAGGGCGGCCCCGATCGCTCGGTCGTGGTCTATGGGTTGGGTGAGAATGGCGGCCTGACAGCGCCGTTGTCGAGCGTTGCCCATAGCGGGACCGGACCAGATCCTGCCCGCCAGGAGCGGCCGCATGCCCATAGCGTAACCGAGACGGTTGCCGGCGGCATGGCGATCGTCGCTGACCTCGGCATCGACCGGCTGGTGTCCTATCGCATCGGCTCAGACGGCAGCCTGACGAAGCTCGCCGAGTCGGCGCTTGCGCCAGGCGCGGGTCCGCGCCATCTCGCACTGCATCCGGGCGGTCGCTTCGTGTTCGTCATGAACGAGCTGGATTCGACGGTTGTCTCGCTGGCGCTGGACGAAGCATCAGGCAAGCTTACGGTGATCGACAGCAAGCCGGCCGTGCCGCCCGAGGCGCGCGACGGCAATCACTGCGCCGACATCCAGATCTCGCCTGACGGCCGCTTTCTCTACGGCTCCAACCGCGGTCATGACAGCATCGTGGTGTTTTCGATCGACCAGCAAACCGGCAGGATTGCCCTTGTCGACTATACGCCTTGCGGCGGTGCCACGCCGCGCAATCTGGCACTGACGCCCTCGGGCGGCCATCTGTTCTCGGCCAACCAGAATGCCGACCGCATCTCGATTTTCGCCCGTGATGCCGCAACCGGCCGGCTGACCGACACCGGCCGATCCATCGAAATTGGCACGCCGATGTGCGTGAGGATCGTGCGTTGACGCGATCTCAGAACTCGAGCGCCTGCCTGAGTGCCGGGCCGCTCCTGACGCGCAAATCGAGGTCGGCCTCGATATGGTCGATGTGGTGCAGCATCAGCGCGCTGGCGCGTTCGGCATTGCCATTTTCCAGCGCCTCGAGGATCTGCGTGTGTTCGTTGTGGCCGCAGCTCGAGATGCCCGAGCGGCCATAGAGTGCGATCACCAGCGATGAACGAGCGACCAATTCCTCCATGAAGCGCTGCAGGATGACGTTTCCCGCGACCGACGCCAGAAGCAGGTGAAAATCCCCCGACGCCTTGATCTCCGATCGCCTTGCGTTCGGTCCGCGTTCGGCGATGAAACGGCCTTCTTCGTCGAGCTGGGCCTTGAACGCGGCGACATGCGCCGGCGTCATCCGTCCGGCGGCGGCAATCGCGATGCCTGGTTCGATGAGCCGGCGCGAAGCAAAAACCTGCCGCGCTTCCTCCGGCGACGGGTTGGCGACGAAGGCGCCGCGATTGCGCTCGGTGCGCACCAATCCCTCGAAGGAAAGCATCTGCAGTGCCGCACGCGCCACGGTGCGGCTGACATCGAACAGCGTGCCGACTTCGCCTTCGGAAAGCTTTGTTCCCGGCGCCAGCCGGCGATCGACGATCGCGTCGCGCAACTGGTCGCGGATCGCCTGCGCGCGATCCTCGTTGGCGGCCTCGATAGCAGGGAAGGTCTGGTCGGCAATGTTCATGGCAGTGGTCCTGCGTTCTTCTACCCTGAATCGCATCGCTTGGACGAGAGACAAAGTGAATACAGAGATGAAAAAGATTGCATACGATCTTTGCGAAGATCGGCGGCAATCGCCTATAATTTGTGCATTGCACAAGGGCGACGTATCGGCAGCTATATAGAGGCGGCCCTGATTTCTTCGAGGATTCAGTCGGTTGGTGCGGCGGCGCGCAACTGGCACGCATGATGCTTTGGCTAATCCGACCAAAGGGGAAGCTGGATGTCCAAAGCCGCCGAAATCGACATTGTGTCCGTTTCGAAAGTCTATGGCGCGACGACTGCCGTCGAAGGCATCAGCCTGAAAATCCCTGCGGGAACCTATTGCTGCCTGCTCGGTCCGTCGGGCTGTGGCAAGACCTCGACGTTGCGCATGATCGCCGGGCACGAGAGCATATCGAGTGGCGACGTGCGTCTCGGCAACACAGTGGTCACCGACCTGCCGCCGGCCAGGCGCGGCACTGCCATGATGTTCCAGTCCTACGCACTGTTTCCGCATCTCGACCTGATCGACAATGTCGCCTTCAGCCTGAAGATGAAAGGCGTCGGCAAGGAGGAGCGCCGCGCCAAGGCACTCGACATGCTGAAGCTGATGCAGATGGAGGCCTATGCCAGCCGCCGCCCGGCGCAGCTTTCCGGCGGGCAGCAGCAGCGCGTTGCTCTTGCGCGCGCATTGATCACCGACCCCGAGGCGCTGTTGCTCGACGAACCGCTTTCGGCGCTCGATCCTTTCCTGAAGATCCGCATGCGAGCCGAACTGAAGAAGCTGCAGACGTCGCTCGGCATCACTTTCGTCCACGTCACCCACAGCCAGGAAGAGGCGATGGCGCTGGCCGACCTGATCGTGGTGATGAACGACGGCCGTATCGAGCAGGCGGCGCACCCTCGCACGGTGTTCGAGCGGCCGGCCACGGCCTTCGTCGCTCGTTTCATGGGCGACCACAATGTCATCTCCGGCCGTGTCACCGGTAGTCGCGACGGCATGGTCGTTTTCGATGTGCCCGGCGGCGTCACGCTCGCCGCCAGCGGGCAGGGCAGGGAGACTGGGGAGCCCATCGACATCGCCATTCGCACCGACCACGTGCGCATCGGCGAGCCGCCGGCAGCCGGGCTCGGCTTCACCGGCATCGTTTCAAACGTCGAGTACCGCGGTTCGACCGTGAAGCTCTCGGTCAATGGCGCCGGCATCGAGGATTTCACGGTAATCGTCGACGACACCAGCTTCTTCGCCAGGCCGGTTGCCGTCGGCGACGCAGTGCCGATCGCCTGGGACGCCGAGGACGCGATCGTCCTTGGCCGTCTCGATTCCTGAAATCCAGCATAACCAACCAAAACAGGGGAACTGAACATGACCAACACCACCGACAAGAAGACTGGAATATCGCGACGTTCGCTGCTCAAGACAGGTGCCGCCGCCGTCGGTTTCGCCGCCGGTTCCGGCGCCATATCAGGCTTTCCGACCATCTGGGCGCAATCGAACATCACGCTGCGCCAGTTCGGCACCGGCGTATCCAACCTCAATGCCATCGCCGACAAGTGCAAGGCCGACCTCGGCATCACGCTGGAGATGACAGCAACCGATTCCGACGCCGCCGCGCAGCGCGCCGTGACGCAGCCCGACAGCTACGACATCGCCGACATCGAATACTGGATCTGCAAGAAGGTGTTCCCGACAGGCGTCCTGCAGCCGATGGATGTCACCAAGCTGAAATATTACGACGAGCTGGTGCCGCTGTTCAAAACCGGCAAGCTGACGCCGGACAGCGTCATTGCCCAGGGCACCGCGCCGCATACCGTCGGTTACGTCGAGGCGCAGGACAGCAAGGTCTTCGCCAAGGCGCCGACCAACTGGTTCACCATGGTGCCGACGATCTACAATGCCGATACGCTTGGCATCCGCCCCGACCTCGTCGGCCGCGATATCACCACCTGGGCCGACATCATGGATCCGGCCTTCAAGGGCAAGACCGCCATCCTCAACATCCCGTCAATCGGCATCATGGATGCGGCGATGATCATGGAGGCAACGGGCAACATCAAATACGCCGACAAGGGCAACATGACCAAGGAGGAGATCGACAAGACGATCGACTTCCTGATCAAGGCCAAGCAAGCCGGCCAGTTCCGCGCCTTCTGGAAATCCTTCGACGAGAGCGTCAACCTGATGGCTTCAGGCGAAGTCGTAATCCAGTCGATGTGGTCGCCGGCCGTGGCCGCGGTCCGCTCCAAGGGCATCGCGTGCCGGTTCCAGCCGCTCAAGGAAGGCTACCGGTCCTGGGGTGGCGGGCTTGGCCTGGCAGCCCATCTCTCCGGCGCCGAACTCGATGCCGCCTATGAATACATCAACTGGTACACGTCCGGCTGGGTTGGCGGCTATCTCAACCGCCAGGGCTATTACTCGGCCAACATGGTGTCGGCCAAGAAGTTCATGTCCGAGGACGAGTGGGGCTACTGGATCGAAGGCAAGCCGGCAAAGGGCGATATCCTGTCGCCGGACGGCAAGGTCATGGAAAAGGCTGGCGCCGTGCGTGACGGCGGCTCGTTCGAAGAGCGCATGGGCAAGGTCGCCTGCTGGAACTCGGTCATGGACGAGGACCGCTACATGGTGAAGCGCTGGAACGAGTTCATCGCTGCTTGATGCAAGGCAGGCGATAACTGAGATGTTGCATTCCTTCGCGCCCCCCTCTGTCCTGCCGGACATCTCCCCCACAAGGGGGGAGATCGGCTGTGGCTCTCTTCAGCGCTCTTCGTCATACGGCGATCATTGGCGTGGGTCGGCATGCAAGCCAATCTCCCCCCTTGTGGGGGAGATGTCCGGCAGGACAGAGGGGGGCGCGAAGGATCACAGCCCGGCAAAATACCACCGAGGCTGTTCCAGATGACAGTGGCACTCGATCAGCCCGCAACCATTGCCACAAAGCCTGCCAGACGTAGGCGCTCCTTTGCCGCCATCGCACCCTATCTCCAGGCAACACCACTTGCCCTGATCCTCGGCGCGTTCCTCCTGCTGCCGATCCTGATGATCGCCGTGGTCTCATTCTGGGATTACGATTTCGCGGCGATGTATCCGGATTTCCTGACCACCAATTATTCCGACACGCTCGGCTCCTGGGTCACCTGGAAAACCTACCTGAATACGCTGAAATACGCCGCCATCGTCTGGGCGCTGACGCTGTTCATCGGTTTCTGGGTCGCCTATTTCCTTGCCTTCCATATCAGGACCACGGCCATGCAGATGGTGCTGTTCCTTGTCTGCACGGTGCCGTTCCTGACCTCCAACATCATCCGCATGATCTCGTGGATTCCGGTGCTTGGCCGCAATGGCCTGGTCAACTCGACGCTGGTGCAAATGGGGCTGATCCCGAAGCCGATCGAATGGCTGCTCTATTCCGAATTCGCCGTGGTGCTGGCCATGGTGCATCTCTATACGCTGTTCATGGTGACGCCGATCTTCAACACGCTGATGCGCATCGACAAGTCGTTGATAGAAGCCGCGCGCGACGCCGGCGCTTCCGGCTGGCAGGTTCTGTGGAACGTCGTCATTCCGCTCGCCAAGCCCGGCATGGCGATCGGCACCATTTTCGTCGTCACCCTGGTGATGGCCGATTTCTCGACGGTGCAGGTGATGTCCGGCGGGCAGAGCGCCTCCGTCGCGCTGATGATGAAGAACCAGATGTCGCTGCTGCAATATCCGGCAGCCGCCGCCAACGCCGTCGTGCTCTTGGTGCTGGTGCTGCTGATGGTCGCGGGCATCCTGCGCATCGTCGACATCCGCAAGGAGCTGTGAGGCGATGAGCCAGGACAAGCGCACCCTCGAATTCTATGTGTTGGCGGCGTTCTTCGGTCTTTTCGTGTTGTTCCTCTACGGCCCGCTTTCGGCGATCCTGATCCTCTCTTTCCAGGGCGAGAACGGCGGTCTGACATTTCCGCTGAACGGCGTGTCGCTGCACTGGTTCGCCAATTTGTTCGAGCGCCAGGCGGTCGGCGACTTCGGCGGCAGCTTCAAACGCTCGCTCGTCCTTGGCCTGATGGTGATGGTCGTCACTGTCGCCGTGTCGCTGCTCGCCGGCCTGGCCTTCCGGCAGAAATTTCGCGGCGCAACCGCACTGTTCTATCTGGCCGTCGCCAGCCTGGTCGTGCCGTCGATCATCATCAGTCTCGGCATCGGCGTCGTCTTCCAGCAGATCGGCTTCCGCCCCGCCTGGTACACCTCCGCTTTCGGCGCCCATCTGACCTGGACCTTGCCTTTCGGCGTGCTGATTATGTTTGCTGTCTTCAACCGGTTCTCGCCAGCCTATGAGGAAGCCGCGCGCGATCTCGGAGCATCGTCGTGGCAGACCTTCGCACATGTCGTGCTGCCGATGATCGCGCCCAGCCTGATCGGCGTCGGCCTGTTCGGCTTCACTCTGTCATATGACGAGTTCGCCCGCACGCTGATGACCTCGGGCACGTTCAACACCTTGCCGCTCGAAATCTACGGCATGACGACCAATGTCACGACGCCGGTGCTCTATGCGCTGGGCACCGTGACGACCGTGTTTTCCTTCCTAGTGATCCTGCTGACGCTCGGCGCAATCGTCTATGTCGGCCGCCGCCGCGAGCGTGCCTGACAGTGCAGATCCTCGTCGTCAATCCAAACACCACCGCCAGCATGACCGACACTATCGCGGCGGCAGCCCGATCGGTCGCTGCCCAATCGACGAAGATCGTTGCCGTCACCTCGTCGATGGGACCTGTATCGATCGAAGGCTATTACGATGAAGCACTTGCCGTGCCCGGCCTGCTGGTCGAGATCGCCGCCGGCGAACGCTCGGGCGCGCAAGCCGCGATCATTGCCTGTTTCGACGACACCGGCCTCGATGCCGCGCGCGCCATGGCCAACATTCCGGTCATCGGCATTTGCGAGGCATCGCTCAGCACGGCCTCGTTCATCGCCCAGCGCTTCACCGTCGTCACCACCACCGGACGTTCGCGCGTGCCGGTCGAAGGGTTGGTGCAGCGCTATGGCATGGCAGGGCGCGCGCGTGTGCGCGCCGCCGACATCCCGGTTCTTGCCCTCGAAGATCCGGCGTCCGACGCACTGCTCAGGCTGCGCAACGAGATTGCGCGCGCCATCGACGAGGATCGCGCCGAGGCGATCGTGCTCGGCTGCGCCGGCATGGCCGATCTGGCGGCGGCGCTGCAGCGGGAATTCGGGCTTCCGGTCATCGACGGCGTGGGCGCTGCCGTGAAACAGGCCGAGGCATTGATCGCCCTTGGCCTGACGACATCCAAGCGCGGCGCCTATGCAAGCCCGTTGGCAAAGTCTTATCATGGCGCGTTGAAATCCTTCGCGCCTGGCGCCGCCGAGTGATCGCAATGCCCCGAACGATCCGAACGCTCGCACGTGAGGAAGTGCAAACCCTAGTCGATTGGGCGGCGGCGGAAGGCTGGAATCCCGGCCTTAACGATGCCGCGCTGTTTCAGGCAGCCGACCCGCAGGGCTTCATCGGCGCCTTTATCGATGGCGAGATGGCGGCCGGCATTTCGGCCGTTGCCTATGGCGACGGTTTCGGCTTCATCGGCCTCTACATCTGCCGGCCGGACAAGCGTGGCCAAGGCCATGGCAAGGTCGTTTGGGATGCCGGCACGGCGCGGCTCGGCAAGCGCACGATCGGCCTCGACGGTGTCGTCGAACAGCAGGCCAACTACCGCAGCATGGGTTTTGCACCGGCCTACCGGACGATCCGGTTCATGGGGTCACCGAATGTCCCGGCAGCAGTCGGCAACGACATTCGCGCCATAGGGCCGGAACTCGTGCCGGACATACTGGACTATGATCGCCGCTTCTTTCCCGGCCCGAGGCGATCCTTCCTGGAACACTGGCTGCGCCCGCCGCATATGGCGCTTGCGATCCTCAAGCACGGCGCCATTGCGGGATACGGCGTCGCGCGCCAATGCCGGGACGGCTGCAAGATCGGCCCGCTCTTTGCCGACAGCCTGGACGCGGCAAGCCATCTCTTCGCCGCGCTCGCGCACATGTCCGGTCCCGGAAACGTCCATCTCGACGTTCCCGAAACCAGCCGGCAATTTGCAGACTTGCTGTCGTCCGCAGGCCTTCAACCGGGCTTCGAGACGGCTCGGATGTACAAGGGAAAGGCGCCGCAGCTCAAGCAGTCCGGAGTTTTTGCGATAACGACGTTGGAGTTGGGGTGAGGCGGTACAAGCCGACTTCCAGTGCAAAGCCGGGCAACAGGACTACGCGGTCTATTTTTCCTGAACTGAAATGCCGGAATCGTCGATGCGAAGTTCCACGCCTTTCGGCCTAGTCTCCTCGCGATAAACGTAAATCCCCAACGCAATAACGGCGACGGCCAAAGCGCCGATGATGAGATAAAGATAGTTCTGCTTCATCCGCTGTCGTTAACAATATGATGTGGGCGAGTCTAGCAGTTCGGGTATCAGGACGGCGGCCGGAGACGCACGTCGATCAGCCATCCAGCCGGTCGCGCAGCATGCTCCAGGGGAGCACCATGTTTGGTGCATGCCGCATCAGGCTATGGAACGGGATCGGCGACGGCGGCGCAAACGGCAGCGGCAAATCCTGAGGCTTTGTTCCATCAGCCCAATCCGCAAGCACCTTGCCCATCGCAGTGGTCATGGCGATGCCGCGTCCGTTGCACGCCAAGCCGGCGATCAGCCCGGGGCCGAGATCGACGAGGTGCGGCAGGAAGTCGGGCTCGACGGCAGCCATCCCCGACCAGCTGTATTCAAGCGGCGGGATGTCCGGGAGATCGAGATGCCCGGCAAGCCGCCGCCAGATCGCCCGCGGCACCCGCGTGTCGGCACCGGGGCCAAAAACATGCATGCCGCCGGTGATCAGCCTGTTTTCGCCATCGAAGCGGAAGGTGAAGAGATTGCGTCTTGTGTCGCCGACGCCTTGCCCGCCAGGAAGCAGGCGAGTGCGTATTTCACGCGGCAGCGGCGCCGTCGCGATCTGGAAGATTTTCAGCGGGATGTAGGTTCGCTCAAGCGTGCGGTTCAGCGACCCGCCATAGGCATTGGTGGCGACCAGCACTTTTTCGGCACGCACCGAACCGGAGGCCGTCTTCAAAGCCCAACCATCGCCTATGTGATCGATCGACGCGACACGCGAATGCTCGAAGATGCGCGCTCCGGCCTTTTCCGCCGCGTCGGCCAATCCGCGCGCATATTCGACCGGATTGAGGACGCCACCCGATCTGTCGATCCAGCCGCCGAGATAACCGCGAACGCCGGTCAGCCCTTCGACCGCCTGTCTATCCAGCGCAACAGCCGGCCTTCCGCGTGGTGCCCATTGTTCGGCGCGCGATCTGGTCTTTTGCAAAGCGGCCGGTGAATGGGCTGGTTGTATCCAGCCGCTCTGGACGGCATCGCATTCGATGGCATGCCGCCTGATCAGGTCGAAGACGAGGTCGGCGCTGCCGGCGGCGAAATCGACAAGGCGTTCGCCGCGTTCGGGCCCGAGCTGGGCAATGATATCGTCGGGGTCTCTTTTCGCGAAATTCGGCACGACGAAGCCGGCATTCCTGCCGGTTGCCCCCCAGGCGATGATTTCCGCCTCGAGGACGGCAACCGAGATGCCTTTCTCGACACTGTGCAGCGCGGTGGAAAGGCCTGAAAACCCGCCGCCGACAATTGCCAGATCGACATCGAGTGCGCCTTCGAGGGTGGGCCGGTCGCGGCGACCGCGGCTGACGGCATGCCAAAGGGAAACGCCGTGCGGCCGGGTCACAGCGTTCATGAGCCGCTCTCGCTGGGGGCCACGCGTGCACGCTTGCCGAACCTTGGACGCCGCGGCCTGTCGCCAAACAGGCCGTTCGGCCTGACCAGAAGGATGACGCACAGCATCACGCCGATGGCGACGATCTGCAGCGAAGCGGCGCGGGCCTGCTGTTCCGGCGAGAACAACATACTGGTCAAGGCTCCCGATCCGGCCCATATCGCCCAGACCAGGATGCTGCCGATGACGGCGCCGATGTTGCTGCCCGAGCCACCGACGATCAGCATCACCCAGACCTGGAAAGTCAGCGCCGGCAAATAATTGTCCGGGGCGATGAAGCCGGTGAAATGCGCCTGCAGCGCACCGGCAAGCGCCATGATGGCGCCACCGACGGCAAAGGCCTGGACGCGGTAGAACCGTGCGCTTTTGCCTAGGGATATCGCGGCCCGCTCATCCTCGCGAAGCGCCTTCAACACGCGCCCCCACGGGCTGCGCGACAGATGCTCCAGCGCGAGATAGACGATCAGCGTCACTACCGAGACGATCGCAAGGTTCGAAAGGTTGAACAGCAACGGCGTTTCGGCAAGACCGCCGAACGGACGCGGAATGAAGCCGATGCCGAACGGCCCGCCGGTCAGCTTCTGGGCATTGAGCGCTACCAGTTGCACGACGACGGCGACGCCGAAAGTAGTGATCGCCAGATAGTCCGATCTCAGACGTAGCGTGGCAATGCCGGTGATGGCGGCGGCGACGCCGCCCAACAGCATGGCGCCAAGCCAGCCGATAAGGATCGGCAGGTCGAAGCCGCCCAGGCGCGCGGCATCGTCGGGCGTGGTCAGCAGCGCCGAGGTGTAGGCGCCGATGGCAACGAAGCCGGCGACCCCGACATTGAAAAGCCCGGTCAGCCCCCATTGCAGATTGAGCCCGAGCGTGATGAGCGAAAAGATCAGCGCGGTGGTCAGGAAGAAGGCGCCGTAGCCGAGCAGATCCATCAGCGTTCCCTAACTCCGAAAAGGCCGATGGGCCGCACGAACAGCACCGCCATCAGGATGATGAACGAGACGGCTGCCCGCCATTCGGCGCCGATCAATTGCACGGCAGCCGCTTCGGCCATGCCGATGATCAGGCCGCCGAGAACGGCGCCGGGCACGCTGCCGATGCCGCCGAGGATGGCGGCCGCGAACATCGGCAGCAGCATCTCGAAACCCATGAACGGGCGGATCTGGATGAGAATGCCGATCATGACGCCGGCGACGCAGGCCAGCGCGCCGCCGATGATCCAGGTGACGCGCACCACCCTGGCGACGTCGATGCCGACGATGCGGGCAAGTGCCGCGTTCTGGCTCAATGCCTGCATCGAGCGGCCGGTCTGGGTCCGCGTCATCAGGAGATGCACGCCGAGCACCAGCACGGCGGTCAGCAGCAGCAGCGCGATCTGGTCCGGGGTGATGCGGATGCCGAAACCTATCGGCATGGCGATCTGGATCGCCCGGCTGAAATAGGTCGGACGCGAGGTGAAGATGAATTCGAGCAGGCTTCTCAGCGCCATCGAGGCGCCGAAGCTGGCCATCACCACGATGATCGCCTGGCCCTTGGCCCGCAGCCGCGCGAACAGCACCATGTCGAGCGCCAGCGCCAGCAGGCCGGTGGCCGCCATGCCGATGATGAGCGCGACGATCAGCGGCCAACCGAAGGAGAGGGGCGCGATCGGCGCGATCTTGCCGAAAATCGCGCCAATGGCGCCAACCACGGCGAGCGTCGCATAGGCGCCCCAGGCCATGAAGTCGCCATGGGCGAAGTTCGAGAAGCGCAGGATCGAATAGGTGAGTGTCACGCCGATGGCGCCGAGGCCGATCATCGACCCTGCCAGCAGTCCGTCGACGACGAATTGCAGGTTCATGCCGCGCTTCCTTGCCCAAGATCGAGGCGGCGCTGGCCAAGATAGAGTTCAGCCACGACCGGGTCGTTCCAGAGCTCGGAGGCGACGCCCTGGTGCCGCTCCTTGCCCTCGACCAGCACATAGGCGCGGTCTCCAATGGCAAGCGCTGCCTTGGCGTTCTGTTCGACCAGCAGAATGGTAACGCCGGACTTTCGGATGCCGGCCAGCATCTCGAACACCATCGCCACGAATTTCGGCGACAGGCCGGCCGACGGCTCGTCGAGCACCAGCACCTTGGGATGGACGATCAACGCCCGGGCGACGGCCAGCATCTGCCGCTGTCCACCCGACAGATTGCCCGCGGCCGTTCTGCGCTGACGGGCGAGATCGGGAAAGGCCGCATACATTTCCTCGATGCGGGCTGGGACCTCGCGCGGCCTCAGGATGCCGCAGGCGACCCTGAGATTGTCCTCGACCGACATCAGCGGGAAGATGTTCTCTGTCTGTGGCACGAAGGCAAGGCCAAGGCGGACCATGATGTGAGCGGGCGACGCCGTGATATCCTTGCCGTCCAGCAGCACCGTGCCGCCGGTGATCGGGACAAGGCCGGCGATGGCCTTGATAAGGCTCGACTTGCCGGCGCCGTTGGGACCGAGAACGACGACGATCTCGCCCTGGTCGACGGTGATCGAAGCGCCGCGCACGATCGGAACGCCAGGCTCGTAGCCGGCTTCGAGATCGCGGACATCGAGTACCTTTTGGCTCATGCCGTGCCTCCGAGGTAGGCCTCGATGACGCGCGGGTCGCGCGCCACCTCCTCCGGAGTGCCTTCGCACAGAAGCTGGCCGCTCGCCATGACCAGGACGCGGTGGCAAAGCCGCGTCACCATGTCGATATTGTGCTCGATCAGCAGGAAGGTGATGCCGCGCGCATTGATGTCGCGGATGCGATCGATAATGATCTCGAGCAGGGTTGCGTTGACCCCGGCCGCCGGCTCGTCGAGCAGGATGATCGCCGGGTCGGCCATCATCACGCGGGCCAACTCGAGCAGCTTGCGCTGGCCGCCTGAAAGCACGCGCGCAGGTTCGTGCGCGAGGTGAGCGATCGTGACGAGCTCGAGCAGTTCGACGGCTCTTGTCTCGGCAGCCCTTTCTTCGGCAGCGACCCGCCGGGGCGTCAGGAAATTGGCGAGCAGTTTTTCTCCAGTCTGTCCTTGCGCGGCCAGCATGACGTTTTCGATCAGCGTCAGGTTAGGCAAGGGCCGGGGGATCTGGAACGTGCGGCCAAGGCCGCGGCCGATGCGGCGATGGGCTGCTTCCCCCGACACCGATACGCCATTGAGGAGGATTTCGCCGCTGGTCGGCAGAATGCTGCCGGCGAGCAGGTCGAACATCGTGGTCTTGCCGGCGCCGTTCGGGCCGATGAGGCCGAGTATTTCACCCGGCCGGACGTCAAACGAGACATTGTTGACCGCGAGCAGGCCGCCGAAGCGCTTGACGACGTTCCTGGCCGTCAGAACCGGCGTGCGGATCTCCTCCTGCCGTCCCGTCGTGTCGCCCATGAATCCCTCAGGCCGAAAGCGATCTTCACCGCCTATGATTTGATTTGTGATCACACTTGCTTTGATCACGCTATTCGGCTTTAATTTCTTCCGCAAGACGAAAACGGCCAATACCGGGATTGCCCATGCAGAAGGCCGCCATCGAAAAGAACAATGAGGTGATCGCAGCCCAGCTTACGCCGGTCGGCCGCGAGACCGTGCAGGATCGCGTCTATTCGGAGCTGCGCCGCGCCTTGATCGGCGGCCTTTTCGAGCCGAGCCAGGTTCTGACCATCCGCGGCCTCGCCGACGCGCTGGTCACCAGCACCATGCCGGTGCGCGAGGCGCTCGGACGGCTGATCACCGAGAAGGCACTGGAGGCGCTTCCCAACCGTTCGGTGCGCGTGCCGCCGATCACGCTGGAGCGCATCGACGACCTCTTGCGCGCCCGCTCTCTGATCGAGGGCGAAGCGATCGCGCTGGCCGCCCCGCGCATGAACCCGCGCCAGATTGCTTCGGTCGAGGCCATGCTCGGCGAATGGGACGAGATGCGGGCGCTGAAGCATAAGAAGGATATCGACCGCGAGGCCACGCTCAACCAGAGCTTCCACTTCGAGATCTACCGTTGCTGCGGTTCCGCCGTGCTGATCCCGATGATCGAGAGCCTGTGGTTGCAATCCGGGCCTTGCATCCGCGTTGCCATTTACGCCTTCTCCGACGCCGGCGAGGTCGATACGGCCCACTACCACCGCAGCATCGTCGCAGCGCTTTCCAGGCAGGATGCGCAAGCGGCGCGCGAGGCGCTGGTGGCCGACATCAGCCGGCCCTTCGCCTTTCTGCGCGACAAGCTCCAATCCACAAGCAAGGAAGGATTGAGGGCATGACGGTGCCTGGCATCAACATCACCGAGCCACACTCGATGCTTTCCGTGACCGCGCTGCTGTTGCCTGAAAAGGCGCCCGACAACGCTGCCTTCCTGCTGGCGTATCTCGAGCAGCCGCGCGTCGTTGCCGGCATCCATGCGATGTGGACGGGGCCGGAAATCTCCTGCCCGGTTCCATCAGCCGAACTTGAGGGCCAAACCTATGCCAGGCCCTTGCCGGCGGAAAACGCAACGCTGACGCCGCAGCCGGGCGACATCGTGTTGTCCTACGTGCCGCCGCGCATGTGGGGCGGCAACCCGAATGCCATCTTTGACGTCGGCCTGTTCTACGGAGCGGGTGCACGCCTGCTGTTCCCGATCGGCTGGCTTGCCGGAAGCGTCGTCGCGCAGGTGGTGCCTGAGGATCGCGATAAATTCGCAGCCGCTTGTGGCGTGATCCGCCGCAACGGTGCCTGCGACATCACCTTCACCCGGGTGGAGATCTGAATGGCTGAGACCGACGACACTTTCGAACTCTTCGACCTTCGCGTCGAGGCGGTTGTCCCCGAGGGCAAGCCGATCTATTGCGGCGCCAAGCCCGGCGACTATTTCGAATTGAAGGGCGAGATGCTGTCGATGCCGGCGGGGCAAGGTTTCTCGATCTATTCCATTGCGGCAGTGTTGCCGCTTCTGGCCGCAAAGCAGCGCCCGACCCACAGGAACGACTGGATGACGTCGGACGCCGAGATCGCTTGTCCGGATCCCAATTGTGCCAGCCGGCTCCGGATCGTCAGGACCGGCAAGCGGCGGTTCAGCCATGCCGAAACGACGGCGGTGCCGCTGCCGAAGGAGAATGACCGGAGATGACCGCCAAGGCTTTCGAGCTCAGCCCCGGCTATACGATCTCGCGCGTTATCCGCGGCGGCTGGCAGCTTGCCGGTGGGCACGGCGCGATCGACCGCCAACAGGCGGTAACTGACCTGATCGCCACCTTCGACGCCGGCATCAGGACCTATGATTGCGCCGATATCTATACCGGTGTCGAAGAGCTGATCGGCGCGGCGCGCCTGCGCCTTGCCAATGAGCGTGGCCTCGACGCTGCCACCAAAATGAAGGTGCACACCAAGCTGGTGCCTGACCTGGAAAGGCTTTCCAATATCAGCCGCGACTACATCAGAGGCATCGTCGAGCAGTCGCTGCGGCGGCTGAAGACCGAGCGGCTCGATCTCGTGCAGTTCCACTGGTGGGACTATGCGCTGCCCGGCTACGTCGAAGCGATGGGCTGGCTCAACGAAATCCGCAGGGAAGGCAAGGTGCGCAACATCGGCACCACGAACTTCGACACGCCGCGGTTGGCCGAGATCCTGGCCGCCGGTGTGCCGCTGGTCAGCCAGCAATTGCAATACTCGGTGCTCGACCAGCGGCCAGCCAACAGCCTTGCAGCGCTCGCCAGCCGGCACGGCGTCAGTTTCCTCTGCTATGGTTCGGTGGCAGGCGGCTTCCTCAGCGAAAAATGGCTTGGCGCTGCCGAGCCGCAGACGCCGCTCGAAAACCGATCGCTGGTCAAATACAAGCTGATCATTGACGACTTTGGTGGCTGGGAGCTTTTCCAGGAGTTGCTTCGCACACTGAAGGCCGTCGCCGACCGCCACGGCGTCGATATCGCCACCATCGCCAGCGCCTGGGTGCTGGAGCAGCCGCAAGTGGCGGCCGTCATCGTCGGCGCCCGCAACCAGGCGCACGCCCTTGCCAATGCCAGAATCATGGACGTCGCGCTCGATGCCGACGACCGGGCGAGGATCGCTGCCGTGATCGCGCAAAGCCGTGGACCGCTGGGCGACGTCTACACATTGGAACGCGACCGTCACGGCCGCCACGGCTCGATCATGCATTACAATTTGAATGCAGGCAGGAAATGAACGCGGCCATGGACGAAAAGCCCTCCTTGCTTTCCCGCGCCAGCGCCGAGGTGGTCGATCTCCACCGCTTCTTCGTCGACTGGTTCAATGCGGCGAGTGCGGACAATGCAGATTTCAGGCGCTTCGAACGCGTCATTGGCGAAGGCTTCTGCATGGTTGTGCCGGATGGCCAGGTCCTCGATCGTGACGCGGTGCTCGACCATGTCAGGGCAAGCCGCGCCACTTGTGACGGCGATTTCACCATCTCGATCGAGGAAATCCGGGCCGGCTGGCAACAAGGCGACACGATCGTCGTCAGCTACATCGAAGCGCAGCAGCGCGCCGGCAAACATAGCCGCCGCCGCTCGAGTGCCGTTTTCACCACAAGTTCATCGGCGCCCAACGGCGTCGAATGGCGACATCTGCATGAAACCTGGCTGCAGATGCCGGAAGGCTGAACAGGCTCAAGACATCAATGAGAGTCGTGCAACGAAAGGGGAACAACAATGAAAAAGACCATACTTCAGATCACCACCGCGCTCGCACTGCTGACAGCGGCCGGCGCAGCGCGAGCCGCCGATTGCAAGATCACCGTCGGCCTCGTCATGGAACTGACAGGCCCGGCCGGCGAGTACGGCCAGGCCGGCGCCAAATCGGTCGAGATGGCCTTCCGCGACATCAACGATGCGGGCGGCGTCCGCGGCTGCGATCTCGCGACCGACACGCGCGACAGCCAAAGCCAGGGCAACATTGCGGTCGACGCCGCGACGCAGCTCGTGCAGGTCAAGAAGGTGCCGGTGATCATCGGCGGCATTATCTCCTCGGTGTCGATCCCGATCCTGACCTCGGTCACCGCTCCGGCCAAGATAGTCCAGGTGTCGCCTGCTTCCTCGTCGCCGACGCTGACGGCGCTCGGGCGCGACGGCAAGACCAACGGCATCTTCTTCCGCACCATCACATCTGATGCGCTGCAGGGCGTCGCTGCCGCCAAATATGCCATCGACAAAGGCTTCAAGAAGCTGTCGGTCATCCACGTCAACAACGATTTCGGCGTCAACATGGTGGCGGAATTTTCGCGCGCCTATAAGGCACTCGGCGGCACCATCGTCTCCGACACGCCCTACAATGAAAAGCAGTCGAGCTATGCCTCGGAAGTGACGGTGGCGATGGCCGGCGAGCCCGACGGGCTTTATCTCGTCAGCACGCCTGTCGACGGCGCAACCATCGCCCGCACCTGGATTTCGCAGGGCGGTGTCCAGAAATTCCTGCTCAATGACGGCATGAACAGCCCGGACTTCATCGAATCCGTTGGCGCGGATTACCTGAAGGATGCGTACGGCACTTCCTCCGGCACCAGCCCGACCGCATCGACCGAGTATTTCACCAAGAACTACAAGGAATTTTCGGGCATCGAACCGTCGAACCCGGCGGCCGACCGGTCGTATGATGCCGGCGCCATCGTCGGCCTGGCCATCGCCATTGCGGGCTCCGAGGATCCGGCCAAGATCAAGGAGGCGATGTACAAGGCGGTCGACCCGGCCGGCACGCCGATCTATGCCGGCAAGGACGAGTTCGCCAAGGCGCTCGGCCTGATCAAGGATGGCAAGCCGATCCGCTACGAAGGCGTCATCGGCCCGGTCGCCTTTGACAAATACGGCGACATCACCGGCCCGTTCCGCCTCTGGAAGATCGTCGACGGCAAGGTGACGACCGACGGCGAAATGACGACGGATGACGTCAACGCCCTGCAGGCGAAGCTTCAGTAAGCCGCCTATGTCTTGTCCGGCATCGATCCCATTCCATTGAGCTTGATGCCGGACACTTGCATGTCCTGTTGCTGGTCAGGCCGGCCTGGAAACGACCACCGCACCTGCCGCCGGCATGATCCAAAGGCAGGCATAGTAGTCGGCGATGCGATTTATGGTCCCGCCGGCGGCTTCGATCCGAACCGGATGGGCCGGCTTCCAACCGTTTTCGCCATGGTGGAGCACGAGCAGCACCGCCTGGCCATCGATCTCGGCAATCGCCATTTTCCAGGCCGTCGAGGCTCTTTCATATTCGACGAAGTAAGGTGATTCCGACAGCCTGCCCTTGAAGCAATCCGCGACCCGCAATTGTGCGTCGGCGCTGGTCAACGCCCGAACCCCATCCCAGTCGCGGCGGTTGAACAGTTCGACATAGCGCCAGAGTATCCGTGTTGGTCAAGGGAGAGATGGTGTCCAGGTCCGATTGTCCCTGAGTAGTGCGTTTGCGAGGATGATGAGCTTTCGCATGATGGCTGTGATGGCGAGTTTTGAGGCTTTGCCGTCGGCCGTGAGCTGGTGGTATTTTGCCTTTAGATCGGGATTGAAGCGCATGGCGACGAGGGCGGGCATGTAGAGTGCCTGTCGGACATTGGCTCGCCCGCCGCGGATGAAGGCGCGGCCGATCCAGTTGCCGGACTGTCGTGCGACGGGAGCGAGGCCTGCGAGGGAAGCAGCCTGACCCTGACCGAGCGTGCCGAGTTCGGGCATTTCGATGAGAAGCGCGAAGGCGGTGATTGCCGAGACGCCCGGGATCGAGACGAGGATAGCGAAGCGACGGGAGAGATCGGGATCGGACTGGATGAGCGCCGTGATCTCCTTTTCGACAGCAGCCATTTGACGTTCGATCTGCCTGAGCTGCTGGGCATTGTGGCGCTTGAGGATGGGAAGGGTTAGCGCCTTGGCCCTGTTCCTCGCCGCCGTCCGGTTCTTCACCAGCGCCTCGCGCGCCAT